>CAIJTV010000215.1:0-6297 GCA_903823635.1 uncultured Planctomycetaceae bacterium | reverse complement strand
GGATGGTGTTCTGAGTGGCCGTGAAGCGACTGATCTGAAGTCGCTGGATCAGGACAGCGACCGGGAGATTTCTCTGGCAGAGTTCACTGCAGCTGCGAAGGAGCAACAGTCCCAGGCAAACAGGCTGGCACAGCAGCTGTTTGGAGATCGAGATGCAAACAAAGATCAGCGATTGTCCGGGACAGAAATGTCGGGCTATGAAGATTTCGATAAGGATGGCGATCGCCGACTCACTGAAATCGAATTCAGAACTGGCTTTGCGAGCGCTGACTCCGAAATACGGAACATGCCAATTGCGGAAATTCGCAAAACGGCGGCCGATCGTTTCAGCAAAATCGATATCAACGAAGATGGTCGGCTGACAGGAACCGAAGCCGCTGGTTCAGGACACTTTGACCGCAACGCCGATAGTCGTATTGTGAAGGAAGAGTTCATCATCGGCCTGATTTTGAGTGCCGCATCACCCGATTCGACATCACCAGACGATCCTATGCCAGCGCCATCCATCACGGAAGAAGGCATTCACAAGGCGCTGGCTGATTTTGTGAAAGCCCTTGATGATGCCGCGAATGCGCAGCTGATCACCGGTGCGCTTCACACACGCATTGTGCATCAGGTTGATCTGCCAATCTTCGAGTATGCTCTGAAACATGCTCAGTCCTCGCACGGCAAAATGAAGCTACCGCCAAAGAGTGAGATTCATATCTCGAAATTAGAAGATGGTGATGTCGAGGCCCAAACAGAACTGAAATGCGAAAAAGGGACCCTGAAGCTGGTGATCCGTTTCTCGGAGGGAAAAATTATCGGCTTTAGTATGGATTCTCCCGAGTTGCAGGAGGTAGAGACTTCACTCTATCAGGACCTGCTGGAAGACGAACTGCAGCAACGATTTGCGAACTTCTACGCGATTAACGCAGAAGGGCCGCTGGAATCGATCATGAAGGGGGAAGATGATGTTGCCGCCGCATGGATTCATCCGTCCGTGGTCGAGGAGGTTGGACGAGACAAGTTCTACGGGCTCTTCCAGCAAATCCGTGACCGACTGACTGAAGTGAAATCGACGGAGCTTGAAACCTTCACGACAGAAGTCAGCACAGACAACATTCGGACGTTTACCGTCACGCAGATCGTCACCGGAACTTCGAGTGTTCAACGTTATGCCACGACATTTCAATGCGTTGGTATGGACGCAGTTGTCACGGGTCTCTCCATCGAAGCTGCGTCGGATGTCGCACCAGCTCCCGGCCCAAAACCTGTAGAGCCCCCTGATGCCGATAAGTCTGCAGACTGGCCTGAGACCGTCGCATTGAGCGATGGTATCTCGTTTCGAACACCTGGTGAGGCACGTCGGACTGAGAAAGAGCCATCGGAAGGAGGTCTTACGCGTTTTGAGTATGAACTCCCGGAACAGGAAATGATGTTCCAGATCGACGTGATCAAATTAAAGGTTGATATCTCGGCCGAGTCGAAGACCTTCTTTGATACGGTCAGAACGCAACTTGTGGAGGAGACCGGCGCAAAACTCATTGAAGAACGGTTACTGGATCAGGACGGACCGTTGCCTTCACAGGTGTTGGTTGTGCAGAAAGAGAATGGACAGACGACGATTCTGCGGAGCGTTGTTGATGGCAGCCGGGTCTACTCATTCCTGTGGTCCGGAGCCGCCTTCGACGACAACGCTGATCATAACTTCGCTCGGCCGTTCTATGAATCCATCAAACTGCTGGACGAGGAAGGCAAGCCGCGACCGGGCTTCACGACCAAGAAGGCCAAGGCGCCTGATACAGAGGCACCTGCGGTCGAGAATTCACCTGTGCCAGCACCGAGCGACGATGATCTCGCCCCGCCCCCTGCTCCAGTGGCAGCTCCTGTAGATCCGGTTGCACCACCCGCCCCAGTTGCACCACCAGCCCCGGTCCCCGCCCCCGCGCCGCCAATGTGAATTGGCTGAAACAGTTCGTTCATCAGTCGCAATCCCCGGGATCTTCTCGAATCTTCAGAACCATGAATCCTGAAAAACTCATCATCCTGATCCTTGGCGTTTTCACACTCTTTGTGAATTCGTCAACAACGGCTCAGGAACAAATCGCCACTGGAAACGCACAGCAAAAGTTTTCGCGGGATCTCGAAAAGCAACTAACCAGCGGACGACGGCTCGCACTTGTCATTGGTATTGATGCGTATCCTGTCAATCCACTGAAATGCTGTGTTAAAGACGTCACGCTGCTGGCTTCAACACTGCGAGATCGTTGTGGCTACGATCCGGATGGCATTCTGGAAATGACCGATCGGCAGGAAGATCCAAATCTTCGCCCCACGCTGAACAATCTTCGACATCAGATCCGAAGATTTCTCTCGGATGCCACGCCGAATGATACCGTGCTGGTCAGTTTCTCCGGTCACGGCGGGTTGCGATCTGAGGGAGTTGGAGAGAAGTTCAAACTCATCGGCTACGTTTGTCCAATCGACTTCGATGGCAAACGCGAAAAGGACACCTCTCTACCTGTCGACGAACTGCGTCAAATGCTGCAGGAATGCCTGGCTGCTCAGAAACTGCTGCTTCTGGATTCGTGTCACTCCGGCAGTGCGGGAACGGCTTCAGGGTTCACGATCGCGGAGAATGTCGGTCATGCTCTTCAAAAGGCACAGGGGCTCATCACATTTGCCGCCTGCCGTCGCGACGAAGTTTCCAGCGAAGATCGCGAAGCCGGTCACGGGGCGTTTACGCTTAGCTTTGTTCAGGGGCTCGAAGGTTCAGCGGACTTTGATCAAAACCGCATCGTTGACAGCGATGAACTTTATCGTCACGTGCTGGCAGAAGTTCCGGCCAACGTGAATGCTCTTTATCCCGGCCGAAATCAAACGCCGGTTCGAGTCATCGGGCAGGACGTGGTCGGAGTCTTTGCACTGGCTCCGGTATTGCCGAAACCAAAGGCAACCGCGGCTCTCGCCAGAATGAAGCCTGGCAATGTCATCAAGAATTCCATCGGTATGCCGCTGGTTCTGTTGCCAAGATCCAACTACATCAAAGGGTCTGTGAAGTCGGAGTACAAACGACGTCCTGATGAAGAACTGCGAGCCGTGATCATTTCCAGAAGAATTCTCGCGGGAGTCCATGAAGTGACTCAGGCAGAGTTCGAAGCCGTCATGGGACAAAATCCCAGCCACCATTCACATGACAACAATGGGGCTGATGCTGTCACCGATCTAAAGACCGGGCGATTCCCGGTCGAGCAGGTGTCATGGACCGATGCGGTTGAGTTCTGTCGAAAACTCAGCAATCAACCCGAAGAATTGTCCGCCAATCGAGCCTACCGGCTACCCTCGGAGTCAGAATGGGAGTTCGCATGTCGAGCCGGCAGTACTCTGGCCTTCTCAACTGGCCAGGTGATTGATGGATCGCAGGCGAATATTCGAGCTGACCAGCCCTATTGGTACGCTCACCGCAGCGAATGGTTGAAGCGAACGAAAACGGTGGGAAGCCATTCGCCAAACCAATTCGGCGTTTGTGATATGCATGGCAATGTCGCCGAGTGGTGCCTGGACGATTACAGCGAACAGCCGTCCGGCCTTCACCTGATCCGAATGAATACCTCACACGACGTCAGTGATCCCGTTGAAATTCTTGAGCACATGCATGAGCTGCTGAACGCACCGATCACTCTGCAGTTCACCGTGGAGCAAAAGCACAACATGTGGAAAGAAGCAACGGATCCTTTGCGCAAGTCCGGTGGCATGAGCAAGGTCATTCGCGGTGGCTCCTATCTGTCCGACGTCGCTCAATGTCGATCGGCCGCCAGAAAATTTCAGCCACAAGATTACGCACACAAGGCTCTTGGCTTCAGAGTCGTCTGCGAGCAGTCCAATCTGGGCCGTTAGTGCTGCCTGTTTTCCGGTTCTCAAGTTTCAAATTTGAAATTTCGAATTTTCAGTTTCTACACATGATGAAAGGTCCCCACTCAATGAAACCCGTTCTGATAACAACTCTGTTAGCATCGCTGATGCTGATCTCCTCGGTCCCCGCTTCCTTCGCTGACGAAGCGGAGAAAACAGAAACACGCAAGTATAAGCATGACTTCGAGGGCCAGGATCTGTCAGGCAAGGACTTCAGAAAGCAGAATCTGGATGACGCCAATTTCACGGATGCAATCCTCACGGACGCGAAATTCGAGAACTGCAGCCTGAAGAACTGCAACTTCCAGGGCGCTGTTCTGAACGGCACCAACTTAAGCTATGCCGATATGACCGGAACGGATTTCCGCACTGCAAGTGGGCGTGCATTCTTTCACATGACGATCCTCAATAAAGTTGATCTGTCCGGGTTCGATCTTCAGGGCAGCAACACATCGGAAATGAAGTTCCGCGAAGCCAAACTGCGCGGCACGAAGGGCTTCAACCAGATCTATGGATCGGATTTTTATATGGCCGACTTCAGCGGAGCTGACTTGTCCACCGCCGTGCTTCTTGATCGAACCAACTTCCGCAAAGCGAAGTATGATCAGGTGACTCGCTGGCCGAATGATTTTGATCCCAAGGCTCTGGGATTGATCTACCAGGAAACAAAACCTGACGACGAAGACGCCGAAGAAATGGCTGAAGATGACGAAGACGAGACCGAGAAGCCAGCTCCAAAACCTCGTCGCAAATCATCCGGAAAAAAATCCAACGACGAAGCGGCATTTCAAAAGCTGGACAAGAACGAGGACGGCACACTGTCGGGCAAAGAAATGAAGGGACTCGAAGATAAGGATTCCGATGAAGACGGAGAAGTCTCTCTTGCGGAGTTCCTGGCAGGCTCATAATTCTGTGCACAAAGACCGCGGCTGAGTTCACTTATGAGGGTCACAACACTCACTATCTTCGGTAAACTCTTCTCTGGCGGTTCCGAGATGAGTCGCATGTGATAAAGCATGCGGCTCACTTCGGTTTACACTTCAGATTAGGCTGCGGACGTTTGATACTTTCAGTTCACTCAATGTTATCCTGGTTGGTGAAATTATGAACGATGGTGGTTGGCTCATTCCAGTAGCTGTCGTGAGTGGTATCGCTGGAATCCTCGGACTGATCTTCTGGATCGCTTTTCACTTTGATAAGAAGCGAAGACAGCAGTGGCTGGAGGTCGCCACAGCCCTTGGTTTCGAATACCTCACCGTCTATCCGGGCGAGCTGGATGGAATTGTTGGCAGCTCACGACTGATGACGACCGGACGGCAAAGAGCGTGGACGAATATCTTTACGAGGCGGGTCGATTCGCTGGGCGTCACCTTCTGTGATTATCGTTACACCACCGGACATGGCAAGAACACGAGAGTCTGGCAGCAGACAGTAATCTTGTTTTGCTCCCCCTCGATCAACGCACCGCAGTTTGAGATCAAACCTGAAGGCTGGTTCAATAAGCTCGGGGAAATGCTGGGAGGCCAGGACATCGATTTTGTGGACTCGCCGGAGTTCTCAAAAAAGTACGTGCTGACCGGCAACGACGAAGCTGCAATCAGGGACTTTCTCCGCCCCGATATTCGTGAGTTGTTGGCCGGAATGCAGAATCTCTGCCTTGAGGTTCGTTCAGGGAGCGTGATGTTCTGGTTCAACCAACGTCGGATTGCGCCGCTGGAGTTTAACGCCGCGTTCGAACAGGCATTCAGCGTCTATACTGCGATGAGTAATCCTGCGGCTTAAATCTATACTCGGAGTGTGACAGTTTGTGCAAGCTGTTTGGGAATGATCATTCTTGCCCGCAGTCTGATCCGTCACGACGATAGTGGCGGTTGATGAAATCATTTTGCACCCAGAGCAAACGATTGAAGGCACGGATGACCATCGTCTTCTCAGAAAGTTCCAAAGGAAGCGCAAACAGGGCCTCAAGGAGCGTATCTGACAGATGCCCCATCAGCGCATTCATCTGAACAAGCGGAACATTAATTTCCTTGTTGCCAGCCTGCGGCGTATGAATCCTGCCGACCATGTCCAGATAAGGGACCAGTTTTGCATCACAGGTTCGCCCCAGAAGTGTACTGAGGTACCTTGCGAGATGTTCTTTGCGAAACTGGATCTGCGGATGGGCCGACGTGAGCGTCTGCAGGTCAATCGGTGGAGCACCTTCAAATCCCGACTGGCGAGGCAGAAAATGTCTTGCTGTGGCGTCGTAGGCGAGAAGCCGTGCGTAGGTCTTCTCGACCAACTCTGGAATCATCGGACCAAGGTACATTGCGACCGACTGCACTGCATCAGCATCGGTCGATTCGAATCCAATAAACTCCGCAAGGTATTCGAAGCGATAGACCGGGTCTGACTCCAGTC
>CAIJTV010000214.1:0-1632 GCA_903823635.1 uncultured Planctomycetaceae bacterium | reverse complement strand
CGTTCGCGAGAATTTTTCCTGACGGCTGCGAATGATTGTCATCAGTTCCGCCGGTCCTGAAAACTTGTCTCCGGACGGCAAATCACCCGAAGCATCCACAGGCTTTTCGCCATCTTTTTCTCGCCAGCGACCAACGGCGTCAAAGTTCTCCAGCCCCATCCCCAGCGGATCCATCGCCTTGTGACAGGACGCACAACCAGGATCTTTGCGATGCAGCTCTAAACGTTCACGCAGGCTTAGGCCTGTCACGTCTTTCGTGCTTTCTTCCAGAGGCGGAACGCCCGGCGGTGCCGGCGGCGGTGCATCACCAAGGATGTTTTCCAGAATCCATTTGCCGCGTTTCACCGGACTCGTGCGCCCTGGATTTGAAGTCAGGGTCAGAATACTGGCATGCGTTAACACGCCCGAGCGATTCGTACCCTGCAGCGAAACTTTCACGTACTGATCGCCGGTCACGCCGTTGATACCGTAGTGTTTGGCAAGGCGTTCATTCACGAATGTGTAATCGGCGGCAAGGAACTCGTCGACACTTCGATCCTCACGAACGATCGTGTTGAACAGCATGAGCGTTTCCTGTCCCATTGCCGATCGCAATGCGTCGTCAAATTCCGGGAACACTTCGGGATTCGGACGCACATCCGCCAGGTTTCGCAGGTTCAGCCATTGCGATGCAAAATTCTGCCCCAACGCGGCGGACTTTTCATCACGCAACATGCGTTCGATTTGCTCACGCAGGACCGATCGATCCAGCAGTCGCTTGTTTTCCGCGAGCTGAAACAGTTGTTCATCCGGCATGCTGCTCCACAGAAAATAACTCAGCCGAGCCGCCACTTCGTACTCATTCAGGACTCGCTCCGTTTGATTCGCTTCCGGATCCGCTTCTTTCCGAAAGAGAAACTCGGGCGACACCAACATCGCCTGCACGGCAATGAAAAGACCATACTCATAGGTTTCTTTGTGCTGAGTTACAGTCTGTTCCACCAGAGACGAAAAGCGATCGACTTCGGCATCCGACACTGGACGACGGAATGCTCGATACAACATCGGTCGCAGCACGGTGGCGGCCGCCGACTTCACAGAAACAGATTCCGAAGGCACAGCCGTGACAAAGCGCCGATGCGTCTCGTGCCACTGCGGAGCGCCCCCGCCTTCCGGGCCGATGATTTCGACGAACTTAATGCCAAGGTTTCGATCTCGACGATTCTCCGGAGCCTTTTCGTCATAGAAGTCATTGGTAAATGCCACGCCGATTGTGCGTTTACCACCGGCAATCTGGACATCATGCTCGACTACGACCGGCTTGCGGTGGCCGTTGACTTCGAACTCTTTCACTGGCTTATCATCAATCAGCAATTCCATCTTTGATGGATCCGGACCGGCTTCTGTCTGAGCCGCCTCGATCCGCACCTTGTAAGTTCCATCGGCAACCGCGTCATAGGTGATTGAAACCGTTCCTCGCGTGTGTAGAACGTAGAAGCCCTGTTCATTGATACTGCCATCGAGCGTTGACTTGAACTGAGTTGCCTCAAACTTCTGAGTACTGCCTTTGGAGAAATCCCGCGTATCAATCACCGCCGCAGCGACTTCTTCGGCCGCATCCAGATACTTCTCCATCAACAACGGCGGCAGGCT
>CAIJTV010000213.1:0-4525 GCA_903823635.1 uncultured Planctomycetaceae bacterium | reverse complement strand
TTCAAAGCCTGAAGAGTCACCTGCAAAACGCCGTCTGCGGCTGCCAGATTTGCTGCAGGGCTCACCAAGCCCAAATAGGCATCCTGATCCGCAACAGTAATCGCATTGCCATTCGCTGCTGAGAAGACCAGTGTTGTATCTTCATTCATCGTCTGAAGAGGCGGCACGGAATTGACCGGAGCATTGTTCACGCCATCCGTCAGTAACAGTGTGAAAGACGTTGTACCGTCAAGCTGATTCTCCTGAAGGCGATTACCCGCCATATCACGTACCCCTGTCAACGCCGTGTTGTCGACAGTGATCGAGTATCGCGTATCAACAGGGAAAGTCGTCACGGAGACGAAGAAGACTCGGTTGCTGTTTGGATTGTACCGCCAGCGATAGTCCACGTTTTCAACAAGCAGCAGACCATTCTGATAGAGCTTAAACTGCGAAGAACGAACCTGCAGGTCGTCCACGCCAATTCCGGAATCCAGCAGGTCAATGGACAGAGTTGTCGGGAATGCAAGATTGTCGACATGGATTCGAGTCAACCCGGCATCAAGGTCGCCGTTCGAATTATCTTCCGCCGGGACAGTGAAGTTTGCAAAGGGCCCGAGGAAGTCTGCACGTTCAATAGCTCCGCGGTCCCGGAAGACATCGTTTCCAAGCCCCGGAGCTGAGGCCTGGCTGCTGTCGTCCAGGCGTTTCTGTCCGAACAAATCGAATTCGGGCGCTACGAGGTCCGAAATTGGAATACCAGCCGGAGTCTTAACCGCAGTGAATGCCGGACGATCAGACAGGCTGTTCAACGAACTGTCGACTGCCAGACTCCCCGGAGCCGGGTAATAATTATTCAAAGCCGGATTGACGAACAACGCCTCGGATGGCAGAAGAGAAATTGAATTGCTTCCAATTGTGCCGTTGCTCGCATTCCCCTTAAACAAAGTGGTCGCTACCACCGTTGAGCTTGAACTCCCATCAACAAAGATGCCAACACTCGTGTTGGAGACAATATTGTTCAACAGTGTCGGGCTTGCGTTCTGCTCAACTCGAATGCCCGTGCCAGTGGCGGAGGCACCCCCATAAACAGTGTTGTTGATGATCTTGCCAAACGGCACCGGAGCGAGTGGCTGACCACCACCATTGTTGTCGCCGCTGAACAGAATCCCCCCGGCACCAATATTCGCAACCACGTTGTTACGAATGGTAACTCCAGGTACCAGACGCTGCCCGTTCAGGACGGAGAGATTTCGCACCGAGCCCGGATTGGTCTGATTTCCAGCCGATCGAGTGGCTGCATCAGAGATGATGCCAAAGCCACCAAAATTACGGACGATGTTCGATTCGACGATCACCATCCCCTGCTGACGATGAAGATTCTTGTCACCAATGCGGTCGACATAGTTCACTTGTCCCGATTCATTGACTGTGACCGTACCTGAATCGGACGTATAGCCCGGAGCAGTCGCGAAAATCTGAACCGTCTGACTACCGCCCGCGAAGAACTCATCCAGGATATCCATCGAGAAATACGCACGGATCTGACCATCAACAAATGTGGTTGATGTCGAACGCACTTCGGAACCATCAGTGCTGGTGATCGTAACGGTCAGCGGGTTCGCACCGTCATAAGGATCAATATCAGTTGCCGTCTCCGGCAAAGTCACATAACCCGTGATGCCACGGTTTCCACCTGACTCTGATACCGGCGACTGCAGCAACCGAATGTCCAAAGCTCCAAACGGCGCGCCTGCGGCGCCCGGAGGGACAGGGTTCGGATCATTGTCAGTGACATCCAGAATGTCGGACACTGACACAAAGCCTGTTGAAGTTGCTCGAATCAGAACCGGTCGAGTTCCGTCGTAAATCAGATCGTCCGTCGGATCAAACTGCACATTAATTGACGTGGCCCCGATCGGAATCGTGACAGTAATCGAAGTGCCTGTGACCGAACCATTTGTCAGTACCCCCTCACCGGTAAAGCCCAGCGTAGCCGGATCCAGGGCATCGATTGTGACTGTCAGAGCTGCCGTGGTTGAACCACTTCGAGTGATCGTGACCGAACTGTTGGTCAGAGTATTCTCTGTTATCTCCGTTGGTGCGGAAACTGTCAATGTGTTCGGAGCAGCAATCGCCGTCGTCGTAACATTCATGGCTCCCGTCAGATCAACGATGTCGGAATTTTGAGACGCCGGTCGAGTCGTTGCTCTCACATTGAAGCCGCTGACACCGTTTATGGCTGTGGCGAGGGCATTGGCGATCTGTCCCTTGGTCATTCCCGCCGACACCGAAACAGCCACGTTGCCGCTGCCAACTGCCCCGATGAGATTGAATTCAAACGTGCGGGAAATGATGCCATTGGAAATTGTGTAGGAATCACCATCCTGCAAAACGTCAATGGTCGGCACAACCAGAGAGTACTCGCTGACCAGCCGCTGATCGGCATCCATCAGCAAACCTGGGCTCAGTGTCAGATTGTTAGTCAACGGACTCTTGATGCTGCCATATTCAGATCCACGTCGAATCTCAAGCTGATACTCGCCCTGAAGATGCTGAGTGATTCCGGAGGGGTCGTTCGGAACGGCGAAGAATGCACCTCCCAAAGCCCCTGAATCACTGGTCACCATTTCGCCACGGCCCGAGAAGCCAACGATGATGTCGTCAATGTAAAAACCTTCGGACTGGTTATTCAGGCTGCGATCACGATCACGTCTGTTCCCGTACGTGTTGCTGTCAACGCCGTCATTCATGTCGCCGCTGGTGGTGAAATCAAAGCGGAACTTCACATCCGCCCTGCCAGCGAACTTACCAAGATCAATACGTGCCTGTCGCCATGATCCTGAATTATCGAAGAGTTCCTGAATGCTCTGCCGAGCATCATCGGGCGTCTGAGTTCCCGAGTGTGACGCGTAGGCGGGCAATTCTGAAAATCCGCCGGTGCCGCCCATCGCTCCCGGAAGAGCGCTGTTTCGGCCACTGTTATTGGTTGCGATCAGTTCCCAGGTGTTACCGCCATCCGTGGACACAAACACGCGCGCCGCATCCTGCATGTCTGAATCATTTCGATTGACATTCTCGGTCTGAAGTAAGTAGTTGAAGTAGACCGTCGGTCGGTCCGTCGCCCTGTAGCCTTCCAGGCTGAAGCTGTTGGTGACCAGAGATCCAAAGGCTCCACCCGGGATGTTGTATGTATTGGCAATCGCCCCGTTTGTGGAGAGCTCCTCATGCGTCGTTCGGTTGCTGCCAAGCTGGGCATTGGGACCGTAGGTGAAATAACCTGTTGCCGATGGGTCATCCTGCCATTGCTCAAGCCCGAAGTAAAAACTGGCACCGCCTTCAGCCTCATCAGTCGCCCGCCCGTTAATAGTGCGACCCGCAGCTGAAGGAACGCGACTACTATCCGGGGCGACATTGATACCGTGTCCGGCATCGCTTCGTCGTCGAAGCGTTGGATGCCACAGGTTGAAGTCCAGTGGAGAAAACGCCAATCCACGGCCAGCCCCTGCCTCGAAAGCAACAGACGAAGCATCTGCAACCCCGTTATCGTCCGTGTCGAAAATCTCCTGCAACACCGGTGGCTGAGCGCCCGTTTGGGTGAACGCATAAAGCCGCCCGTCATTGCCAGTAGCAAAAAACATCTGGGAATAAAGACCGTCCTCAACATTCTGGGGACCGAGCGTTAATCCGGTGAAACCAACGGCCGCACCTGATACGTCAGCGAACTCCGTCCACGCACCCCCGAGTGTAAATCCTTCGCTGGTTGGATTTACAGAGTTCCGCCAAAGTGAACCGACACTGTCCACAGCATACAAAGTGTTGCTGGAAGCACTGGCAAAGGCCAGACCCGTGATCGTTCGACCTGTCGGTAAGGAGCCGACATTCTGGATCCGATCAGCCGAGCTTTCATCAAACAAGCCACCGGTCGAGGGGTTCAGCCGCCACAATGCCGGGCCCGCTTCGTTGTTATCGTTGGCCCCATCACGATCCCAATTGTTGTTATTCGCGACGAACAGCTGGTAGCTCCCAGCGCCGGCACCCGGGGTCCTGCGGAAGGCCATGCCTCCAAAATCCTGCGTCAGGCCGCCAAAAGTCGGAATTCCATCATCTCCTCCACCGCTCTTTCCGCCATTTGCGGAGTCCACAATTCGCAGGCTGCCGGAATTGTCCAGAACTGTGTACAGAACACCGTCGGGACGCATTGCGAGATCATCGACATTGCCTGTCCCCTGAACATTGACGACCTGTTCCCCGGTAAACGGATCGGAGATAAAGAGGTTACCGCCCGCTGAAATCGAAAACAGAGAGACATCGGCCAGCGAGAACGGCTTGACATGAGCGTTTAGACGTTCAGCCGTCGTAATGTTGAACAGCCCTTCTGTTTTGTCCGGGTTAATGCGGACAGGTCCTGCCATCGGATCCATGGTACTGTAGCCCTGGAACCCGATGTGGTCTTCCAAGATACGTCGCAATGAACTGATCGGCTCGAGTCGTGCCAACAGATCCTGTGGCGATGCCGAATAGGTTTGATTCAGTTCAGCAGGCA
>CAIJTV010000212.1:0-1714 GCA_903823635.1 uncultured Planctomycetaceae bacterium | reverse complement strand
CGAGAAATCGTGCTGGGGTCACAGCCGGAAGCCCAGATGGGCTTCAACGTCATTCCAAAGCCAGACAAAGTGACCGGTTCATTTGGTTTTCATGCGGTCAGCGAAAAGGGCAATCCCAACGAGAATGGCACCTTCAAGTATTATCATGGACTGGGCGTCGGCGACATGAATTCAGACGGCCATCGAGACATCCTGATTGCTCATGGCTGGTGGCAGAATCCAGGAGATCTGACCAGCACGAAGGACTGGGCATTTCATCCAGTGCGAGTGAAAACCGACAACGGTGAAACACCTCTGCCGAGCTGTGCCAATATTTATGCGGATGATCTCGACAGCGATGGCGACATGGATCTGTTCTTTTCGTCAGCTCATGCGTTCGGTGTGTGGTGGGCCGAGAATACTGGCGACGGCGCATGGACTCTGCATGAAATCGATAAGTCGTATTCGCAAACGCATGCGATGGAAACTGTTGATGTGAATGGTGACGGACAACTGGACTACGTCACAGGCAGCCGCTTCTTTGCTCACAATGGCGGCGATCCCGGAGAGCATGATCCCGTGCGGATGTACTGGTATGAAGTCGTGCGAGAAAAAGGTAAGGCTCCGAAGATTACTCCGCATCAAATCACAGTGGGTCTGGGGACTGGCGTTGGTACTCAGTTTGAGATTTACGACATGAATGGCGACAAGAAGCCGGATATTGTGTTGTCGAACAAGAAGGGTGTGAACGTCCTGCTGCAGAAGTAATCTCCACTGCCAAAGTGAATGGCTTCCGGCCCTGAATGATATCTCGACCGTCCGGTACTAAGTGCCGGACGGTTTATTTTCTTGCGTCTCGCGTCGACTCAACGTCCGGATTGACTGTCTGGAGGCAACAATACCTGAAATGCTCGATAAGACGTGATCCCGGGAGTCGGCTGTTGTGAATTACGGAGAAGGTACGCGAGTAGCATTTGGTTGAGAGTGGTTGACCATCGCCGTCTTGAGAGCACGAGGTGCTGACGAAGTGTTTGATTCTTTCCAACCAGGAGTTCAAGACTGCCCGCATTGCCTTGCGAGAGTCGTCATTGTGGCGAATGGAATTTGTCCACGATGTCAGCAAAATGCTCGGGACTATTCCACGATTAACGTCAATCGCAAGTCGGTGTGGATCAAGCCTACCGACAAAATGCCACAGAGTTGCCATCAATGTGGAACGAGCTGTGATCGGACCGCCACGGTTAAACATACTCAGGCATGGGAGTCTACAGATGACGTTCCAATGTCCAGAAACTTTCTCGCAGTGGTAGTTGGATTTGCCTTTGGCTGGATCTGGTACCTGTTGATTCGAGACAAAGGAGGCTCTGCAAACAGCCGTCGCTTTGAGTCCATCATTGTTCGGATTCCTCAGTGTCCCTTCTGCAGCTCAAAGCCGATCGAACAGATCGCGGCCTCCATTGAAGACAACGCGTTGAAGCTTGTCGCCCACCGAGATTTTGTGGAAGAGTTCGAAGCTGTCAACGGACTGTCTGCTGCCTGAATGGGCACTAACGCATTAATCGTGACTGCTTAACCATGCACTTACTGTTCAGTATGACTCCGGGATTGAGTTTTAGTGCATCTTGTGTTTTTCAGGCTGTTGATTTAAGGGCGTTTTCACAACCCGACGCGTCAGCGAGGGATAAGATCGGCCGCGGTTTTCGACAACAATCCCTCGCTGACGCGTCGGGTTAGG
>CAIJTV010000211.1:0-2969 GCA_903823635.1 uncultured Planctomycetaceae bacterium | reverse complement strand
TGTCGGATCGACTGCCACCAGATGGCGAGCCCCGCAATGATCGTGAACCAGACAAAGATCAGAAACGCTGCGAACATCAGAATTTCATTTGTGGAGAACGACGACACGAATCGCATAATCTCGACGGGATCAACGGACCACCTTCTCATCCTGGCTGAAACAAGCTCATCGGAAAATCCAGATCTTCTGCACGCATCTGCTCGGCAACACGAGGCACGATTCCTGTCGCCACAAATTCGCCTAGCAGCCGTTTTCCCTGACGACCTTTTGATCGAAAGCTGAAGATGTCCTGCAACTGAGGCGTCTCGCCCTCCATTCCTGTGATCTCCGATATGCTCTGGACCCGACGCACGCCATCTTCGTAGCGACGCACATGCACAATGAGCTGAATGGCCGAAACGATTTGCTCACGGATCGCTCGAGACGGCAGATCCAGCCCAGCCATCAGCACCATGGTTTCCAGTCGAGCCAGCGCATCGCGGGGACTATTGGCATGAATGGTTGTCAGACTTCCGTCATGCCCGGTATTCATCGCCTGCAGCATGTCCAGAGCCTCACCGCTGCGAACTTCACCGACGATAATTCGATCGGGCCGCATTCGCAGAGCGTTGACAACCAGATCGCGCGCCATGATACGTCCATGTCCTTCAATATTCGGCGGGCGAGTTTCCATGCGAACAACATGGTCCTGGTCCAGAATCAGTTCGGCCGCATCTTCGATCGTGACAATGCGTTCATGATCCGGAATCGCTTCCGTGATGGCTCCCAGAAACGTCGACTTGCCCGAACCTGTGCCGCCGGCAATCAGGATATTTTTGCGACCTCGCACGACGAGCTGCATAAACTCGCGCATCGCCGGGGAGAACATGCCCAGCTCCATCAGGTCATCTCGCCGCAATCGACGCTTGCCAAAGCGGCGAATCGAGAGCGTTGGTCCGTCAATGGTGATCGGAGGTAATGTGGCATTCACTCGGCTGCCGTCCGGCAGTCGAGCATCCACCATCGGTGAGGATTCATCAACTCGCCGTCCGACTCGCGCGGCAATGCGCTGAATAATGCGCACCAGATGCTCGGCATCCCGGAAGCGAATCTCCGTCTTCTCCAGCCGACCGAAACGTTCAATGAAGACCTTGTAGGGACCGTTGACCAGGACATCCGTCACGGCCGGATCTGCCAGCAGCGGCGCAAGCGGCCCGACGCCAATCGTTTCTTCCAGCAGATCATCGACCATTTGCCGACGTTCCTGCTCATTCAACGGCAGCTCCTGCCCCTGCAACGCCTGAGCCACGAAGTCTTCGACAACCTCTGTCAGTTGTTCTTCACTGGCGCTGATCAGATTGCGCCGATCAAGGTCCGTCAGAAGCTGCTGATGCAGATCTGATTTTATCTTCAGGAAGGAAACGGCTCCATTTCGAATTGGAGAAGTCGTTGTTGCCGGAGCCAGTGCGGAGGTGGTTGCTCGCTTTGTGGTCGATCGAACATGATCACGAGTCAGATTCAAATTGGCTCGTGAAAGAATCTGCCGAGGATCACGGCCCGGTGGATTCTGGTCTGCGTTGTTCATCACGCATGCTCCTTTGAATCCGCATCATCCAGCCAGTTATCTGAGTCGTTGCGGAAAGAATCAGCAGTCGAGCGTTTCGCAGATGGCGTAGCGGCCATTCGACCTGCGACTGAAGATGCGATAGTTTCATTCGCACCCGTGGAAAGAGTTTCGACGTCGCTGACCAGTTGTTGCAGCATCTTCGAGAACCCGCTGAAACGCATCGAGTGCAGCCCCACGGGCTGACCGAGGTTTGCCGCAGCGATGACTCGCTTATCAAACGGAAACACGTAGTCGATTGGTCTCTGCAGTCGACCAGCAATGTCCATCAGCGACAGATTTCCAGCGATGCTCTGATTGCGGTTCACGATGAGCTTTTGCCGATCAGACGGGAAGCCGATACGTTCCAGAACGTTCAGCAGCGAAACCGCTCCCAGCAGCGTCGGCACGACATTCTCCACAACCACGAATGCGCGATCACTCAAATCCAGCGCGGCCACGACGACGCGGTCGAACATGGGGAAAGTGTCGATGATCACAAAATCGTAGGTGCGCCGAGCCAGCGTGATGATGCGAGCAATCAACGTGTCATCCACATCCATGGCCAGCACAGCATCGGACGGCGCCGCGAGCAGATGCAGGCCGCAAGGATGCTGAATCGCCATCTGCCGAATCATGGTGACATCCAGTCGATCGCGCTCAATTGCGACATCGGCCAGAGTCGCCTCCGGACGAATATCCAGCAACGCGGCGGCGACTCCCATCTGAAGGGACGCATCGATCAGAAGAACTCGCCCCGGATGTCGCAGCGCCAGACCGACGGCCGTGTTAACGGCCATCGTGGATTTCCCGACACCGCCTTTATTGCTGATGAATGAGATGACTCGGCCAAACGTCTGCGTTCCGAATGTGGGCTCTGCTGTTGAATTCTGCGTGACGTTATCAATCAGGGTCCGCAGTTCAGTGGTTGAAATCGGCCGCCGCAGGAAATCTCTGACGCCAGCTCGAAGAGCATCAATCAGCACGCTGCTTTCGGACACGTTATCGCGAAACCCATTTGGCCGAAAGATGGCCGCCAGTGGAACCGCCGGTTGCATCGCACTCAGCTCTCGTGCGACTTTCGAGACATCTCGCGGATCATCACCAAACGGCATCAGCACCAGCGCAGGGGGCCGAGACCGAATCGCTTCCATCAGCGCATGGCGATCCTCCGCAAACCTCATTCGAGGCTGCTCCTCCCCCATCGATCGAGCCGCCGTCTGCAGTTCTTCACGCAGTTGCGAATCGTCAGTGAGGATCAGTATTTCAGAAGTGTTCGCCACAAAGTAACCCTATTCGGAGTCGATGGATTGGCCGTCTTGACGTTAGCGGAATGGCGCTAGCCACCGGTGATTGTGGTGTAAGCTGCGGAGCAGCGGCGTGAGAT
>CAIJTV010000210.1:0-3025 GCA_903823635.1 uncultured Planctomycetaceae bacterium | reverse complement strand
AGCTTCAGAACTTCCGCCACGAACTCCGCCGTCTGCTTTTCCAACAAAGGATGCAGATTCTGCCACACAACTCGCGGGACCAGCGGATCGTCTCCGGCCTGAGCCAGGACGGCGACGAGTGTGGGAATCGTTGGAATTGATTCCTGCTTGGCGGCGGCGATTGCAACTTGCAAACGAACCTGCGGTGATGGATCGTTGCGGAGTTCGAAGATCTCGTCTGAAATCGGCTTTGGCAACGTATCTAAATCACCCGCAGAACGAACAACCCAAGCTTTGGCAACTGGCACTACTCCATTCTTCATCAATGCCTGACTCAGCTCGTTCGACATGTGGTTGCTCGCGCTGAGTACTCCCAATGCCGGCATCAACCGTTCATCCGGGCCGGGCAAAAACAAAGCCACAGTCAGATTCTCCACGAGTTGTTTGTGATCGCTGTCCAGCAGCATTCGCTCGGTCAGCAACCGTTGAGCAATGTCTCGGTGATAGCCGTTGCCTGATCCGAGTCGAGTGACAAGCTCGTGATCATCGAGCTTCGCCATGTCCTCCGGCTTCGCACGCGGCGTGTCCTTGTATCTGAGTCGATACAGCCGCCCCTTCAGACGGTCGATTCCCGAGGGATCGCGATTCGCGTCCTGATAGCAGTGATAGCGGTCATACCAGTCGAGAATGTAAAGGCATCCATCCGGACCTGTTTTCTGAACCACCGGCATGAACCACGCATCGTTCGCGCTGAGCAGATCGGGTTCAGGGGATGCTTTGTACGTCGATTCAAAGCGTTCGATGCGATCGCTGTTGATGCAGCTTCCGTGGATGTTGCCCATGTAGAGTTTTTTGCGATACTGCTCGGGATACGCATCGCTGTCGTACCAGTGAATGCCGCAATACGCGGCCTTCTGATGTTTATGGCTGACGATACTTTCGATCTTCCACGTGAACGGCGGATACGGGCCTCCCTGGCGATGGTAGTAACCCGTCTCCGTCAGATGCCACAAGTGATCAATCACGCACGCGCTGATGAAGGCTTCTCCCTCATCGTTGAATGCGATGCCCCAAGGATTGCTCGTGCCTTCGCAGAACACCTGGAACTCGCGAGTCTTCGGGTGAATGCGAAACATCGCACAGGTGAAGTCCCAGGGCTTCTGACCCTCTTTGAAGTTCGGATTCTTCGGACCATAAACAACATGCGCGGGATTGAAGACTCCGTTGAGCCCATATAGCCAGCCATCGGGGCCCCAAGTCAGTGAGTTCGGAAGTTCGTGGGTGTCATCGCGACCAAAACCGGTGACGACGACTTCCGACGTATCGGCCTTGCCATCGCCGTCAGTGTCCTGCACGAACAGGATATCGGGCGAGTTCGCGATCCAGACTCCGCTATGTCCGACTGCGATGCCACTTGGGATATTCAGGCCTTCCATGAACACGCTGAACTTGTCCGCCTTGCCGTCAGCGTCGGTGTCTTCAAGAATTTTGACTCTGTCTTTTCCCGGTCCGGGAGTTCTTCGAGGGTACTCGAACGATTCCGTAATCCAGAACCGACCTCGTTCGTCGATGGTCATGGAGACGGGATTGACGATGTCAGGTTCAGAAGCCACCAGTTCAACCGAAAAGCCTTCCGGCACAGTCATCTTCGCGATCGCCTCAGCAGGACTGAGTGCTGGCCCAGGTGGTTTGTCCTGAGCATGAGGAATGCGTTCTTCCTGAGCGGGGCAGGGCAGAGCCAACACAAAAACAACAGCAAGTGGGATGAATAAATTGGCGGATCGCATGAGGGCATTTTCCCAGTGGTGGATGGGCCGGCAGAGTGTTGCCTTGCGGTCATATCGTGACATCAAGCGATGATGATGGCAAACTCGCGACTCAGCAAAGCAAGTCCAGCCTTTCGAACGAAGAGGTCTCAACAGTCTGAAGTCCGGCCAATTGTTTGCGATTCGATGTACGGAATTCGAATGCTTTATTCGGTGTGGTCATGTGTTCATTTTGTCCGGCGGGGCCGGTTTTCCTAATTTGCATTGCTCAGAATCAAAAATAACCCCGTTTACATGGGTAGTAAATACCCGCTATGCCACCTCGCCTGGCTAACGGTAATGCCAAAAGAATGGCCCCGGACATCATTCGTTCTGACAACAATAGAGATCTCGGAAAAGCCATGTCAGTGTTATCGCAACTGCTTGCCATTCTTGTTTTTGCATTGATGAATTTCGTGTTGAGTGGCGTGCTCCCGGCGGGCGTGATCATTGGAAATCTCTCAGGAAATTCCGGCTCGGTCCATTCGTTCGATTCCGCATCGACCATGTCTCTGGGTGTCACGATAGGTGCGTCATCCGTGACACTCACCAGTGTCAGCTTACGCCTGCAAGCCCAGGATTTGGGCGGTGAAGCGGGATTGTCGATCTATGACGACGACTTCGGCAATCCAGGAACAACAATGATCGCTGATCTGGGAACACAGACGGTCTCTGGTGGCTCGTTTTCCTGCTATCTCTTTGCTCCAGTGACTCAGCCGCTTCTGCTCGCTAACTCGAAATACTGGCTGACCATCACCACTACGATTCCAAATCCGAACGCTCTGTTGGTCGCCGCTGACAGCACGCTGACTCCACCGACTGGCTCATTGGCAACGTTCCTGGGGCTTCGGTTTAATGATGGCCACTCGATCACGAATCTTGACTCTTCGCAGGTTCCGTCTTTTCAGATCAACGGCGTTGTGGGGAGCGTCGCTGTGTCAGAGCCCGCGTATTTGCCGTTGATGATTCTCATCGGGGGAGTAATGTTTCTACTTCGCAGGATGGCGCGTTCAGAAGCCTGGTCTGGGACAAACCCTGCGGCATGAACAGTCGATGAATCCGGATTCTTTATCCGACAGTGCCATTGCCCCGCAGTTGCAATCATTCCGACCAACGACCAACTTCCATGCGGTTGACGAAACACCCCGGAGGTGTATGCGGCATAGAGTTGCAAAAAAAGCCCGGCATTAAAGAATGCCGGGCTTCAGACTTCTGGATTCCTGATCAGATCTGCAATCAGT
>CAIJTV010000209.1:0-7415 GCA_903823635.1 uncultured Planctomycetaceae bacterium | reverse complement strand
TCTCTGACGCCAAACAGAAGAACCAGGTTCTGCGGGCGACAATGTACCTCGCCGAGCGCGAATACAGCCTCACACTGCAAAAGAAATTTCTGTCCGGAGAATGGGTTGACCTGCCATTCGATCCTGAACTGAATCACTGGAGAATTCAGGAGTGTACAGCGACAGTCGAAAGCCCGTCGTCACTTCGCCTTTCTAATTTGACGCGCGGCGATTCAACCCCTCTGGCGATTCCTCGCGTTGTCTTTGCGCCGCCCTATGAGTTGCAGGTTACACTCGAACGAATTCGAGGCGACCAGTTCTTCGATCGCATCGGTGTGAATGTCGGCCTCGTCTCACAAGCCGTACTCCTGGGAGAGCCCGGTGGCATGACGTTTGTCACAGATAACCATCCTCGAGTTGCCGGAACGTATCTGCCAAACGGAGTTCAGCGTCAGACCTATTATCTGGATGGGCTGGAGGACAAGGCCATGATGGGACTCCAGATATGGACAGGTCAATATCGCCTGTTCGTCAACAAATCACTTGTCCCGGTGCGACCTGTCAGCGACTTCCGCGCCAATGGCCAGCTGAGCTTTGGTGCCAATGTCTGGGAAGTTGACATGGGCGAAATCCGCATCAGTGACATCCGCATTCGAAAAATGCAGACTCCATCACCTCCCTCTATGGATGCCAGCCCCGAAGAAACAATCGAATATCTCACAAAAGTCATTGAACTGGAACCGGCCAACGTGGCTTCTCGACTGATGCTCGCGGACGCACTGGCTCAGAACCAAAAGCTCAACGAAGCCATGGTTCAATACGAAGCCGTCCACAAAATGGACCCGGACATCACACGAATTCACGGTCTATTGGGGGTCGCCTTCATGGAGAGTGGGCGGGAACAGGAGGCGTTGCAACTGCTCCTTTCGTCGTTAAAGTCAAAACCATCCGATAGCATTCTGGACGGCGTGGCGTGGATTTATGCCACAGCAGTCACGGAATCCCTTCGAAATGGTCAGGAGTCACTGCGAATCTCCACGGAAATCTGTGACCGCACACAGAACCAACAGTGGAACTATCTCGCGCTACAAGCGGCCGCCTTCGCCGAACTCAAACGCTTCCCCGAGGCGATCGAAGTGATGCAAAAAACGATCGCGCTGACTCCTGCGGGTAATCAGGAGATTGTCAAGGCGATGCTGGGCGAGTTCCAGAAAAGCCTGCCCTGGCGAAGCAAAGCGACGGAATAGCCCCCTTGCAAATCACCCAACGGTGAACGTTTTTCGAATCTCCGGGACACAGCCAGATCACTCGTAGATGACTGCCCGGGAGGCTGATATCATCCGCGGCATGACAACCTCTACGAAAATCAGCCTTCCAATTCTCAATTCTTCCGTGGCCGACGCCGATCCGCTGGCCGCTTTGAAAATCCAGGATCGCCGCGCGCGGGATGCAAAGCCGCTGCCAATGACCATGGCCGAGGCGACAGAACGCGGCTGGGATGAGCTCGACGTTGTGATCATCACCGGCGATGCGTACATCGATCATCCCAGCTTCGCGATGGCCATTCTCGGAAGAACTCTGGAGGCCGGCGGTTTTAAAGTGGGCATTGTCAGTCAGCCGGACTGGCGATCCTGCGATGCATGGAAGACCTTTGGGAAGCCACGACTATTCTTCGCGATCAGCGCGGGGAATATGGATTCGATGATTAACCACTACACGGCGAACCGCAAAGTCCGCAACGATGATGCATATTCGCCCGGCGGACGTATCGGTCTTCGTCCCGATCGAGCAACTCTGGGCTACTGTCAGCGGGCTCGAGAAGCATTCCCCGGTGTGCCGGTGATTGCTGGCGGTGTGGAAGCTTCGTTGCGACGACTGGCTCACTACGATTACTGGAGCGACAAAGTTCGCCGTTCGATTCTTTTGGATGCCAAGGCCGATCTTGTGGGATTCGGAATGGGTGAAGACACCATTCTGGAGATCGCTCGCCGACTGGCTGCTGGCGAAACCGTCCGCGACCTTCGCGATATGCGCGGGATGGCCTATGTCCTGGGGGCAAAGGAGTCAGACGAAAAGTTCGGCGATGATTCCAAGTCGCCCGAGTTCCTGCGATTGCCGAGTTTTGAAATGGTCGCTTCGGACAAGATGCAGTTCGCCGAAGCCACGAAGATCATTCACAACGAAACCAATCCTTACAACGCCAAAGGTCTCGTCCAGTTTCACGATCGTCAGGCGGTTGTTTGCAATCCGCCTCGCTTGCCGATTTCCAAGCCCGCGATGGATGCAATTTATGGCATGCCGTATACGCGACGTCCGCATCATTCGTATACCGAAAAGATCCCTGCGTTTGAGATGATCAAGGACTCGGTCACCATCATGCGTGGCTGTTTTGGCGGCTGCACGTTCTGTTCGATCACGACGCATCAGGGACGCATTATTCAGTCTCGAAGTCACGAATCAGTGCTCGGTGAAATCAAGACGATGACCGAGGATCCTCAGTTCAAAGGCGTGATCAGCGACATTGGCGGGCCGACAGCCAATATGTATGAGATGCGATGCAGTCGACCTGAAGTCGAGGCCAAATGCCGACGGCAGTCCTGTGTCCACCCAACGATCTGCAAACTGCTGGGTACGGACCACGGACCGCTGGTCAAGCTGATGAAGGATGCACGTGAAACCCCGGGCATCAAGAAGGTGTTCGTTGCCAGCGGAATTCGCATGGATCTGGCCCGACGATCTCCGGAATACATGAAGGATCTCGTTCGGCATCACGTAGGCGGACATCTGAAGGTCGCTCCGGAACATTCCGATGCGGGTGTGCTGGAGCTGATGCGGAAACCAGCCAGCGACGACTTCGATCAGTTCGCCGAAGTGTTTGATCGTGAATCCAAAGCAGCTGGCAAGAAGCAGTATATCATCCCGTATTACATTGCCAGCCATCCTGGCAGTGACCTGAATGCAATGATTGATCTGGCTCTGTTTTTGAAACGCAATCACTATCGACCGGACCAGGTGCAGGACTTCATCCCTGCTCCGTTCGATGTGGCGACTGCGATGTATTACACGGGCATTGATCCCTTCACAAAGAAACCCGTGTATGTGGCTCAGCACCTGCGAGACCGCAAGTTGCAACGTGCGTTGATGCAGTTCTTCAAGCCGGAGAATTATTTTGACGTTCGCAAGGCTCTGGAGCAGGCCGGTCGACAGGATCTGATCGGTTCCGGGTGCGACTGCCTGATCCCTGCCAGTCCGCCCAAAGAAGCACTCGACAAGCGACGCTCAGAAGCGAACACTCGTGTCCGCGGGGATTACGTGCACACGATTCCAGCGGCGGAGGGATCCAAACCGAAAGGCAAGGGTTCAAAGAAGCAGTCACGCAACGCGCCGGGCAAGGGGTACCGTCCGGGACGATCCAGCGCGAAGGATTAGCGGAGTTTACGGACGAAGCAGCCGAGCGACCTCCAACGCGGGCTCACGCGGAGGATTTGTCGAAAGGATTTCGCCGTGCGCCAAACAGACCCTGCCGTCGAGCAACAGCAGGACGGGGGCTCTCAGGGGATCACCACTGGCGAAGGTTCCGGTCTCATTATTTCCTCTGATGGCCTCGTTATAACCAACACGCATGTTGTGCACGGCGCCGATGAGGTTTCAGTGACGCTGGAAGACTTTGAAAAAGGCCTGCAGGCAGCGAAAGAAAACAACGCCCCGCTGCCGGGCTCAGTTTGATCATCGAACGAAAGCGTTATGGGCAAAAAATGACTGGGCAAAAAATGGCCAGTGCTTTTTTGCCCAATCATTTTTTTGCCTAAAAACTGCTGACTTCCGGAACACGGCACGGACGGTGCGCTCGCCGGGATTTCCGGGCTTAGCTTTGCAGCGGGCCGTTGAAAGAAAAACGCCGATTTGTTCTTCTTGTAAAAAACTTCCAACGGCACGCAATTGATCAGCGTACCAGTTAGCAAGCGAGGAATAAGGGCCCCGCCTCCTGAAGAAGGAAAAGGACGAACAGACGACCCCATTCATGTCGGGGCAAAGACATGAACGAAGCGGACAGGCAACTGTCCGCTTCTTTTTTGCGCTCGAGTTTAATGGGTTTTCACAACCCGAAACGTCAGTGAGGGATAAAAGTTGCCGCGCTTTCAACAACAATCCCTCGCTCACGCAGCGGGTTGGGATTAGATCAACACCCCGTGAAGTCCCTGGTCTGCGGACGCGTCTACTAAACCAAAGAGAACAGGGCGTTATGGCCCTCAGAACAGATCCGAAATCACACTGCCTTCAGCCAGCAGATCGTATGGGCGATTCTCAGCGTCAAAGGCCTGCAGGTCAGTAATGCCCATGGCATGGTAAACGGTCTTCGTGATATCTGCGGGGGTCAGAGGTTTCTCGGAAGGATATTCTCCGTAGCGATCGCTGGAACCATAGGTCTGCCCGCCTCGCAATCCTCCTCCAGCCATGATATCCGTCAGGCAATGCGTCCAGTGATCTCGCCCAGCACCGGTCACGCCACCGGAACGCGGATCGCCAATCTTTGGCTTGCGTCCCATTTCACTGGTGACAAGAAGCAAAGTCTCGTCCAGCATGCCGCGATCCGCAAGGTCTTCAACCAACGCAGAGAAACCTCGGTCAAACTGAGGCAGCAAGTCATCCTTGAGACAGCCAAAGTTATTGCCATGAGTATCCCAGCCGCCACCACTGGCACACTTGCGATCGTTGGCGGCTTTTTCATCACCTTTCCAGAAGACTGTGACGAAGGGGACGCCCGCTTCGACCAGGCGGCGCGCCAACAGCAAACTTGTTCCGTTGATGCCTTCGCCGTAGCGTTGGCGAACTGAGACGGGTTCTGTTGAGAGGTCAAACGCTTCCGTAGTACCGGATGCCATCAGCAGCGACATGGCGCGAGCCTGCTGGCGGTTCCATTTTTGAACTCCGGCATACTGATCGAATTCTCGATGAGCCGCATCGATCTGTTTCAATAATGATCCACGATTGTTTAGTCGCTGCTGGGACACGTCGCCGTCCAGTACCAGAGCCGGCGCATGAAACTTCAGTGGATTCTCGCGAGAGCCATCAACGTAAAGGGGATCGTGTTCAATGCCCAGACGAGCAGAGAACTGACCGGGGCGAGTATAAGCCGGTGCGCCTTCCATGTGCGGCAAAGTAATCGCGTTGGTTAACTGAGGATGCGGTGGTCGCTTCGCCGCCACGACCGTTCCCATATAAGGCCAGTCCGAAGGATACGGCGTGCGGCTATTCCCCAGGGAAAGGAATGTTGGATCAGGAACATGTCCGGTCAGATTGTAGTAGTAGCCAGCGTGATGATCATTGGTGCTGACAGATCCACCGATCGAATTGATCACCGCCAGATGATGAGCCTGGCGAGCCAGTAGCGGCAGATGTTCGCTGAGGACCACTCCCGGAGCTGATGTCGCGATCGGCTGAAAGGGTCCGCGATACTCCAGCGGAGCGGTCGGTTTCATGTCCCACATATCCAGGTGAGACGCTCCGCCACTCAGGAAGAAGAGAATTGTGGACTTCGCTGTTCCCGGTGAGCTGGCCGCTCCGGCGGTATCTCGAGCTTCAACCGGGCGACCGAACTTGAGTCCGGCAAATCCCATCCCGGATGCAACAAGAAACGATCGGCGAGGAATGCCGTGAGGATTCTGCAGGCTCATGGGACGAGGATCCCCGGGAGGAAAAAACAGGTAGCCATCGGTGGACGATGTTTGCGTTAGCCGGAGGTGGGAGGCCGAAGCCTGAAATGACGACCGCAATTCACGATGTGGTGTCGCTGCCACAGTGTATCGTCAATTCAGGCCCCCGCGCAAGTCTGGATTTGACGTTCCGGGCGATCTTCGACAAATCCGTCCTGTTGGCGAAAATGGGTACGATCGATCCCCAGGTTCTCAAATCGTCGCATTCACGATAGCCTGCGGGGACAAACGAAGCGTTGAGCCAGCGACGGGATCATTGAACGGTTGGAGTGGCGTGCTGGTTTGATCGGAACTGCCCATCTCAACAAATCAGTTACTCAGAAAAATCCCGGGAAGGGGATTCGTGGATGAACAAGGACGCTGTGAGAATCAATCAGATCGATCTGCCGATGGCCTTTCCTTCCGTGCGGCTCCTGGAATCTCTGCGGGGGGCGTGGTCGATTCCTTGTCTGATGGCGGCGGTTTTTGCCTTCGCGGGATCCCGAATAGATTTTGGAACTTCATCGAACAGCGATTCGCTTGAGCTGACATCAGCCGTGTCACCCTTTGTTCCGTCCGCCATCACGCAGATTATTCTGAACGCAGAAACACTGGCTGTCTTCGGGAGCAGTCGTGGACCGGCCGCGTATCTAAGTCTGATTGTTCACATGCTCTGCGTTGGATTCGGCGCTGTTGGGATCTCGCGATTCATTGCGTTGGTTGTTAATCGGCAAGAGCGTTCCGGAGTCCTTCGTACTGCTATCTTTTGCTTTTCCTGTTGGAAGCCGATTCTGGTTTCGACGTCGCTGGCAAGCGTCATTGGCCTGATGGGACTGCTGGTCTTTCGTGCGGCGGGAAAAGTGACCGTCTGGTTCTCCGGAGCTTCCGGAGCGGCTTCGATCCCGAACATCGCGTTCTGGCTGAGTTCGTTAATGCTGTGGATTGTGCTTTTCGTTTTGCTGGCTGGCTGGCTGTTGGGATTGTCTGCAATGGCGATTGACCGGGTTGACGGCGCGGAAGCACTGAGTCGTGGTATCAGCTATGTGTTGTCTCGATTTCGCAGAACGGTCTCTTTCGCAATCATCATCGGAGTGATCGCTAAGCTTGTTGGTCTTGCGACGTGGATGTGCGTCACGACCACAGGGAAAATGGCGTTACGGTCCATCAACGAGAATCCCAAGAGTCCGCCGGAGTTATCAGCAGGGTTCGAATCGTTCCGTATGGGGGTCGTGGAAGCAGTCCAGTTCAGTACCGTTTGCTGCGGGCTTGCGATTGCCTACCTGCTTCTGAGGCAGGTCATTGATAACGTTGATTTCCGCGAAATCTCTGACCAGAAGTAGCCCACGATCATAAATGATCAACAGTGATCAGAGATGATAGGGAGCTCCACCGTCCGGCTGACATGGTCGGCTGATGAATCCCGGGATCAGTCGGAAGCGATTCATCATCGTCGCAAAGACTCGCAAACTATGACCGGGCGCATCACCTTCCTCCAGCAGCGGTCGCGCGACGTACGCTGCGGGATTCTTCCTGAGCCTCAACAGCAGGTCTGCAAACTCCACCGCCGTGCCAGTTCGACCAAAGAAAGGCCGTGCCGGATGCAGCGGATCATTTGTGCGGATGGCATAGTTCTTCACGTTGGCCATCACATGCCGCAGCACTGAGGGATCCTCGCATTCAAGGACCGAGGCAGATCGCAGAATCGGTTCTTCACCAAGGAATTCGAGGATCATATCCGGAATG
>CAIJTV010000208.1:0-2230 GCA_903823635.1 uncultured Planctomycetaceae bacterium | reverse complement strand
GAGCTTGCTCAGTCTTAACCGCGTTGCGAATCTGTCCCTGAACAGCACTGGACTGCGGAAGCTCAGTCAACCCGGTTGTGTTAGCAGGAACCCGTCGCGGCTGCTGCGGAGGCATCTGCATCGGAGCTGGTTCCGGTACAGGTGCCGATTCCGGCATCGGTGTACTCTGTTGAATCGGCTGAGTTGCAGGAGCACTCGGCAACAGCATTGGACTCGATGTCGCTCCTGAATCAGAACGAGGAGGAATGCCGTCAACAACTCCCGGAATGTGTGGACGATCCGGACTGCTTTGGCTTTCCCACGCGTTGATCGCCGGACCACCCGTGAACTCCGCCGGAACAGCATCGACGTGCGTGTTGTCCAGAGCGTGAGTCATCGCTTCGCCACGTCGCTTTGCATCGTCGTAGGCCGCTGGATTCCACTGACCTTCCGCCAGATAAATCGAATTGGCCTGAAGCAGAGTTCCCTTGCGGAAGTTCAGCTCCGTGATGGCCTTGTTGTATTCAATGATGCTGCGGAGGTAGCTCTGACCAGCATCTCGACTGGTGATTTTTGATTCGAGCACTTGTCCCAACGAGATATCGTCCCGGGCTTCATTGATCGCTTCTCTGATGCTTTTTGTCTCGGTGAAGTCCTCAGCTACGGCAACCCTCTTTGCACCGCTTTCAGCCAACAAATACCAGCGGTCCATTTCCAGAATCGCATTGTTCAGCTCGCGAGCAATTTCCTGCTCCTGTTCCTGCAGCACTGACCGCGCTTTTCGGAGCCGGAGTTCATAATTACGCACTTGAGCACGAGCCAGTCGCAGTCCAAGAGGCATGGAGAACTGGAGACCAGCACCCCAGCCGGTGTTGTCTCCCTGAGTAAGTACCTCATAGGCACTGGCGTAACCAGCATCCGTCACGCCATCATCATCTTCTCCGCCCAGCAGCTTGTCGCCGAAACCATTAATACGGTATTGGGAGACGAGATCCAGTCGAGGTCGAGAGAGATTTTTTGCGGCAATGAGCTGAAGTTCCAGACTTCGAATTTCCCATTTCTGCCGTCGCAATTCAGCGCGATTCGCAAGCGATTCCAGCAATGATGATTCCCAATTGGGAATCAACGGGGCTTCCGTGGGCTTATCAACTGGTGTCAGGAAGTCCCCGTCGTTCAGCGGTAACCCTAACAGGCGACGCAGGCGATACTCGGCGCTCAGCACATCGGCCAACGAACCTTTCATGCGTGCGTCAGATTCGTAAAGCCGATTGGCGGCCTGAGCTTCTGCAGCCCCTGCTTCTCTACGAATGTAAAGATTGTCGCGAAATACGATAATGTCCTTGAATGTCTGAATCTCAGATTCGTACAACTGCAGCGCGAGATAAAGATCCCAGTACTTGGTTTCCACATCGCGCACCAACGTCGTCACGGACTGTTCGAAGTCAACCAGCGAAATGTCCGAGTTGATTCGTGAAATCAGTACGCCCTGAGACACACCGCTCACACCGCGAACGCCCTGAGCAATTGGACCGGCGATGCGAGTAAACTCGGTGCCACCACCAGCCAACAACGGCTGACGATACTCAGCCTGAATCGATCCTGTGTAAGCTGAGGGAAACAGACGCTGGAGATTGTTTTGGCTGTAGTTCCAGTCGTGCTGAATCGCGACAGTACCGGAATTAGCCAACGCCTTTTCAAGGCGAGCCTGGAATTGGCCGGTGTCTTCGGCCAGGACATCTCCGGCGTTCAGACCAAGATTGGCGGTGTTCTGTGGATCTTCCGATTTGCCGGCCTGCAGATTGGATGTAAAGATCGGATCGAAGTCCGCCAACGCTGCGTCAACACCGCGATTTCCGAAAAGGAAACTGGTATCCTGAATTGCGGCATCGTAAACCGAAGCGACTCGGGATGGGTTGGCTAGCAGAGCATTTCCGGGCGACCCGAAGGACTGGTCATCGCGAAGAATCGTGGCATTGGACAATGCCATCTTGATGCATTCGTCCAGTTTAATATGCCGCTGAGAGACTTCTTCGAGACTCGTAATTCTGCGTGGTGCACGAAACAGATTGGGATCACTCTCGCGTGCTTCGGACTCGGTTGGATACTCGATTGACGTCGCATAATCCCGGTAATGTTCGACCGTCTTGTCTTCACCGATCAGGTATTGCAGCCTCGCACCCGGCCCGGCGCAGCCCTGACTCAGCAGTGCGGCGAGCAAAACAGTCGCCGTTGATCGCTTCCATCGGGTCGT
>CAIJTV010000207.1:0-1876 GCA_903823635.1 uncultured Planctomycetaceae bacterium | reverse complement strand
TTTCTTCCGACCGATAACACAACCCACCGCGGGAGTCTTCGCAACAACCGGGTCTATTCCCTTGAGAAGATTCTGAATCGAATCCTCAAGGTCGTTTATCGTCGCCGCTTTTCGAATCACTCCGATGCCATACTGATCATCGATCCGACCCTGATACCGAATCCGTCTTTGCTCATCGAGCACAAAAACTTCCGGAGTCCTTTTTGCCCCGAGCACGTCGGTCAGAATCTGCTCATTATCAACCAGCATCGGAAAACTGATGCCAGCTTTGTTGGTGTAGGCAGTGATCTCCGTCAGGCTGTCCTGAAGGTTGGCACAAACGCCGACAAAGCCAACGCTGGTCGATTCAAATTTCTCTGACAATTGCTGCAGTCTGGGACCATACAACTTGGCCAACGGACATTCGGTGCCCAGAAACGCGACGACGAGGAACTTAGACTCTTTAAATTCGCCCAAGGTTCGCGACTTGCCATAGCCGTCCTTAATTGTCACGGAATCGAATTTTTCCCGAGCTTCCTCCACTGCGAAGCTGGATTCAGAAAACGAAAGGGAAAAAACCAGAGAGCAAAGAATGCAATGTATCTTCATTTTGGGAGACATTTGACTGAGAGGGTGACGGTTGCATCACAAGCCGAACAGCGGAACTCTGGCTTTATCTTACCAGAATTCGATTTCTTCGCCTGCAGCAGTTCCCCGGCGAACGGCGGAAAATTGTACTCAACCTTTTCCGCAGGATACTCAGCCTCCCCGAGCAACGGTTGTGTTGAAAAGCTGCTACCAGCCGCTGACCTCAAAACGAACCAAACAGCGTCCCCAATGCAATCACCACGGCAGTGGCGACCAACGGAATCAGCACTGTAACCATGCCCACATCGCGATACCCTTGGCGATGAGTCACCCCACAAATCAACAGCAGAGTAATCAACGCTCCATTATGTGGCAGGCTGTCCAGACATCCACACGACATGGAGGCGACTCGATGCAGGAGTTCAGGACTAATCCCGGCCGCGGTTCCACGCTGTAAATAGGTTTCCCCGAGAGCCTTCAACGCAATACTCAAACCTCCAGAGGCAGATCCGGTAATCGCGGCCAGGGCATTGACAGCAATCGCCTCCGAAATCAACGGGTTTCCAGGAGCAATGCCTGTGACAAATGCCTGTACTGCCGAAAAGCCCGCGAGTGACTTAATCGTACTGCCATATCCAAACTCACAGGCTGTGTTGAAGACCGGCATCAATGACGATCGCGCCCCAGAAGCGAGCGATGATTTCAACTTCTCCGTCGATCGATAGTGCAATGCGGCGGACAACAGAAGAGCAGTGCTCAACGCAAGTATCGTGGCCCAGGAATTGACGACCTTGCCCAGCACTGTTTTTCCGTAGACATCTTGTGACAGAAAGCTGCCGTCCCAGTGAGGAATAACAAACTGCGAAAAAACAAAGCTCAGAATGATCACGCACACCAGAGGAGCAAAAGCGGCCCATGTTGACGGCAGAACTCTCCCCGCTACACCTGTGTTCTCAGCCGCAACTTCATCCATCGGCAGAATCGGGCCAAAGCCTTCCCCATTTCGCTTTGCAACAGTCGCGCGATGATTCAGCCACAACATGCCCAAAGAAAACATGACCAGTCCGCCGAGACATCCCAGCCCGGGAGCTGCAAACGAGGTCGTGCGAAAGAACTGTGTCGGAATCTGATTCTGAATCTGCACGGAACCGGGCAGGGCGGTCATCGTAAACGTGAATGAACCCAGCCCAATTGTCGCCGGGATCAGTCTGCGAGGAATATCGGCTTCTCGAAACAACGATCGCGATAAAGGGAACACGGCGAACACCACAACAAATAGCGACACGCCGCCATAGGTCAACACCGCACA
>CAIJTV010000206.1:0-3127 GCA_903823635.1 uncultured Planctomycetaceae bacterium | reverse complement strand
GCAAAGCTGGGCGGATATCCGGTCAACAGCCAGTGCCGTCCAGTCTGATGTGCATTGTCGGCATGACTATGAGATCGCAGAATCGTGTACTTGTCGGCGATCTGAGCACACATTGGCATCAGTTGGCTGATTTGTGTGCCGGGCACAACCGTCGAGATGGGATTGAAGGGACCTCGAATCTCTTTGGGAGCATCGGGCTTCATATCCCACATGTCGATATGACTGGGGCCACCCTCCAGCATGAAAAAGATGCACGCTTTGGCTTTCGGAGCAAATGGCGTCGCGGCTTGAGCCTGCAATTGCAGCAACGTGGGAAGCGTCAATCCTCCCAGTAACCGAGTCGCTCCCAGCGTCAACATTCTTCGCCGCGAAACACCATCGCAATAACGGCGGTCTGATCCAAAGGCTTTGCTGAGCATTTCCACGTCTCCGGATGTACTGGAATGTCTGCCCTATTGCTCAATCAACGATGACAACCACGCAGGTAATATTGTCGCGTGAACCACCTTCGAGCGCAGAGTTGACCAGCTTCTCCGCAAGGACTTGGGGATCATCGGAAGTCTTCAGGAGTTTTGCAATCTCCGGATCCTTGAGTCCATCGGTCAAACCATCGCTGCACAGAATAAAGCGATCTCCGGGCTGAGGCGTGACTTCGACCGCCACACCGCCGGATGCTCCATCACGGCTGCCCAGATACTTATACAGCACGTTACGATAGCGGTGAGTCTTGGCCTCTTCGGCATTGATCGTTCCGGCATCCAGCAACGCCTGAGTCAGGGAATGATCTGTTGTAAGCTGACGAAATTTGCCCGCTCGCAGTTCATACGCGCGACTGTCGCCAACACCGAAGAAAAAGAACCGATCGGCCGTGCGAACCATCATGACGACGGTCGTACCCATATTTCGCAGACCCGGCTCAATCTCGCTCAACGCGATAATCTCTGAGTTCGCGTAGTTGATGGATTTCTCGAGAACTTCATTGACCGAACGAGCATTCCCTTTGTCGAAGTCGAGCAGTTGCTCCAGCTTCTTCGGAATCAGCTCAACCGCCAACGCGCTGGCTCGTTCTCCGGCACTCTGTCCGCCCATGCCGTCAGCGACAATCAGATATCGATGCTGCTTGTCGAGGCAGATACTGTCTTCGTTGTTCTCGCGGTAGTTGCCGGTAACACTCAGGTGACCAGTCCGGATTGAAACCATGGAATTGTCCAGAGAACGAGAGCGACAGTGGGTGGGCGTAAGGCAGCAAAAAGTCAAATGGCTCTGCATACCGGTCCGACCGATTCACGGTCACCGAACCCCCGCAGAAACGCGGATTGTTTCGCCAAACGATCCGAAACGCAACAGTTTCAGGCCTCTCTTCATCCGCAGAGACGAATGATTATTCACCGCCGTGACACAATGCGCCAAACACATTCGTCAAACCCAGCGTTGTGGCGCTGATCAGCAGCTCGCCAGCCACGAAGCCCGCCGAAGCGCCCAGCATGTGCCCTTGTCCCTCAACAAGTCGAAAAACACGATCTTTATCGGGTGGAAACTGAGTTCGATACGCGCGAATGGAGGCTATTTTCATGCTCAGAGTCTCCGTAATGTCAGAGACAAAAGCCCCGCCGCCAGCCGGATGATTCAAGGTCTGCAGGCCCAGCGGGTACCAAATCTGACGCTGAATCCTGTGTACCGGAAGCCCTGGAAAGAACTCATCCCATTTGCTCAGCCGTGAATAGAACACGGCGGCGTCGGTAATCTGCATGGCTTGCCAATGGTCGGGTGAGGCCATTGGGGTACGATCAGCGATGCCCATCACCAGACGAGGACGGTACTTTCGAAAGACGCTCGCCAGGGCCACGCGAGTCTCGAAACAGTCGAAAAGTCGCCGATTCGGCAATGGAAGAACTTCCCGAACCTGAACTCCCAGTATGCGGGCCGCTTCCTGAGCCTCCTGCAAACGAACCTCAGGGCCCGGGCTGAGCGGTGTTGGCTCGCCATCGGTCAAATCAACGATTCCGACTCGCAGACCCTGTTGAACCATACGGGCCAAAGTTCCGCCGCAACCGATTTCGACGTCATCCGGATGAGCACCGACGGCCAGAACATCCAATGTCTCAGGAAGCTCCAGAGAATTCACAGACATCGTTGATTATCCAGAGAAATTCTCGATCCGATAGCGACCAGCACACTCAGCGGTCGCGCAAAATCAGTCGTCGCAGAGAGAGCGGCAGCGAAAGATATACTCAGAGTTTATTCTCGGCACGGTGCGAACTGAGGCCGGGTGTTCGCGGGATACCGTTAGAGGACTGCCTCGAAACGGCCCGCGCCTGGAATACTATCTCACAGCACTGCCTGGATCCCACTTTGCGACGCTGGGATCATTCGGCACAACAAACAGCTCGACGCGGCGATTTCTTTGGCGCGCGGTATCCGTCTGCGAATTCTCCAGCGGATGGAACTCGCTGTAGCCCATAGAAGCGATTCGTTCCGGAGGCACACCAATCTTCAGCAATTCCAGAATCACCGCGTCCGATCGATCCGTCGACAGATGCCAGTTGGTTGGATGTTTGATGGCAGTCTCAGGGCGGACGATATTCTGATCATCCGTGTGTCCAACCACAAGAATTCGCATTCCGCTGGCCGATCCACTGGTGACCGACGACGCAAATTCCTTGATCGTCGGGGTCGCTTCAGGACGAATCGCATCGCTGCCAAGATCGAAAAGAATATCACTGCGGAACTTATTCAGACCGGTCGCGGGATCGTACTCAAAGCCCTCCGCCGACAATGCCGAATCGAAACCACTGCCGTCAGATTGGGAATCTGTCAAAGCCTTGGCGAACCGATTGTTCAAGTCAGTACGCTCAGCCATCAGATTATTAACGCGATCGTTGGCTGTGGCGAGCTGCCCCTGGGTGTCGCCAAGTTGAGTCATCAGCGACTGACGTTCCTGATCCAGTCCCTGAATCATTTGAGTACTCTGAGCGTCAGCCGCCAGCAGACGCTGATTCTCGGCGTACATGTCGCGAGCATGCGTCTGAGCCTGCACCAGTTGATCCCGGTGCTTGCCGTGCTTGCATCCGGTGGCGAGCAATGACGCTAAGGCCAGCACCGAAAGAGCCTGACGAATAGATTGTTT
>CAIJTV010000205.1:0-9322 GCA_903823635.1 uncultured Planctomycetaceae bacterium | reverse complement strand
GGTGGCGAACAGAAGACACGCTCGTTTTGGATTTCGACTCAACAGAACAACTCAGACGTTGACCATCTCGACTGGGCCTTCGATGTTCCTCGCCTGATCCAGTCGCCGACTTCTGTCCGAACGACGCATGCGATTTCTTGGTTCCCGGGAGAAGTACTTTCTTCGGAACTGAATTCGCAAGGCACTCTGAATTCAGAACTGTCAGCGGGCACCGTCGTGGGGCGTTTCGCGAATTATCTCCACAACGCGACTGCTGGACGATTCAGCCTGGACGCTCGGCGAGCTTCGATTGACGAGTATGGCTGGCGGAATTTTGGTGATGTCCCGGCGGATCATGAGCAGACTCATTATGCCGGTTCGAACACAATTGTTTCCCACTACAATAATCAGTTCGACATGATCTTCGGGGCGACTCTGCAACTGGCCGCGACGGGCGACCTGAAATGGTTCGACCTGTTGGATCCGCTGGCTCGGCATGTGATCGATATCGACATCTATCACACCAATGAAGACAGAGCCGCGTTCAATGGTGGACTGTTCTGGCACACAGATCATTACGTCGACGCGCGTTTGAGTACTCATCGTACTTACTCAGGACGCAATCAGAAACCTGGCCATGCTTATGGCGGTGGTCCAAGCTGTGAGCACAACTACACAACCGGTCTGCTGCACTACTATTTTCTGACCGGCCACGTTGAGGCTCGTGAAAGCGTACTGTCACTGGCCGACTGGGTGATTCAGATGGACGATGGTCGCAACACCATCTTCGGCCTGCTGGATGACGGCCCGACAGGCGCGGCTTCGGCGACTGTTTTCGAAGACTTTCATGGCCCCGGCCGAGGTGCGGGGAATTCGATCAATGCGTTGCTGGATGCGTGGCTGCTGACAGATTCCGACCGATATATCAGCAAGCTGGAAGAACTGATTCGCCGCTGTGTGCATCCTGAGCAGAAGCCAGACGACTTGCACCTGTTGGATGCGGAAGGTCATTGGTCTTACACAGTGTTTCTGAACGCACTTGGACGATATCTGATCGCCAAACGCGATGCGGAATTGTTCGATCCGATGTATAGCTATGCCCGTGATGTCATGAAGACTTACGGTCGTTGGATGGCACTTTACGAACGAAGAACTCTGGAACATCCTGAAGAATTGCAGTATCCAACCGAAGCCTGGGCCGCTCAGGACTTTCGGAAAGCCAACGTCCTGCGGATTGCAGCGTCCTGCGAAGACGATGCCGGGCAGGCTCTGGCCATGCGAATGAAAGCCGACCAGATTAATGATGCTGCGTGGCGAGATTTCGCGGCCTTCGGCGATGCCTCTTTGACGGCTCGCTGTCTGTCCATCGTCATGACAGAAGGGCATCGAGAAGTCTTTCACAGCTACTGCGAACCGAATCTGATTCCCGCTTGTCCGGCTCGCTATGAAACCACGGTATGGTCCATGTTCATACCTCAGAAACAGCGAGTGAAAACACTGCTGAAGTCGCCCGCTCAATTGGCACGAGCCGCTCTGAAAGCTGTTCAGCCGACAAGAATCTGGAAGGCGTGGCAGGCATTGCGGCGACAACTCTGATTCTCACAAATCACTTCCAACATCTAACCGGAACCTTTCACCCCGACTTATCAACCATGATTCAGGCAGCCCCAAGACAACTTCGAGTCATTCCGATTGATGATCGCCCCACGATCTGTCATGTCATCCACGCGCTGGGAGTTGGCGGCGCGGAGGTTCTGGTGGATCAGATGATTCGCCGCATGCAGAAAGAATTCCGCTGCATCGTGGCGGTACTGGACGAGATCGGTGAAATCGGGACGCGACTTCAGGAAGACGGATTTCTTGTTGAACATCTCCATCGGCAGCCCGGCATTGATCGAGGATGTGCAACGCGTCTGCGACAGTTTGCTGATCGCGAAGGCGCGGTGATCCTGCACGCTCACCAATGCACGCCGTTTTTTCAGGCTATGCTGAGCCGGGGACTGACAGGTCGGCGGCCGGTCGTGTTTACTGAACATGGTCGTCATTTTCCTGATGCTCCCAGTCGCAAGCGAGCCATCGTCAATCGTCTGCTGCTGAAACGCCATGACAGACTGTTTGGTTGCGGTGCGGCTGTTCGTCAGGCACTGATCGACAACGAAGGCCTTCCGGAATCACGGGTCGAAGTAATTTACAACGGTGTTGATCTAAAGGCTTTGAGTAAGCCCTCGGCCGGCGCACGGGAACGGATTCGTGAAGAGTTTGGTTACGCACCGACCGACTTCGTGGCTGTTCTGGTCGCAAGATTGCACGAGCTGAAAGATCATCAGACGGCATTAAAAGCTGTCGATGAGGCTCGCAATAGAATTCCCGGGCTGCGACTTCTGCTCGCCGGCGAAGGTGATCAGCGAACGGCCATTGAACAGACAATCCGGCAGCGTGGCCTCGAGCAAACCGTGACGCTCGCGGGAACTCGCAAAGACATCGCAGACCTGCTGTCTGCGTCTGACGTGTTTCTGATGTCCAGCATCAGTGAAGGAATTCCACTCACAGTCATTGAAGCCATGGCAGCCCGACGTCCTGTGGTCTCTACGGCCGTCGGAGGACTTCCGGAATTGATTGAACATGGCGTCAGTGGGATGCTGGCTCCTTCCGGAGATGGGTCGTCATTGGCCAGTTCGTTGATTGAACTTTATCAGAGTCCTGCTTTGAGATCTCAAATGGCTGAAGTTGCCGCAGGTCGAGCTCAAGAGAAGTTTTCGCTGCAAGGGATGCTGAACAGCTACCGCGACGTATATAACGACGTCCTGGAGACGACAGACCTTCATCCTAAAACAAAGCCGATGAAGGCTGCCATGACGAATCGTAAGAAGACAGGAGCCCACTCATGATTACCGAGTGTCCTCCGACAGAGAAAATTGGATCATTGCTGATCTTCTCAGACGACTGGGGACGGCATCCGTCCTCCTGTCAGCATCTGACTCGCAACTTACTGGATCGATACCCAGTGCTCTGGGTTAACACCATCGGTACTCGTACGCCGCGCCTTGACAGGCAGACAGCACGTCGAGTTGCGGAGAAGATGCGTCAATGGGGCTCAACGGGACTGACGCGGGTGTTCTGCAGAAGTTCTAAACGATCGGGTACTGCGATCCAGCGAGAACAGGAATCTCCGATTCACAACAATCTGCAGGTTGTGAATCCAAAAATGTGGCCATGGTTTTCCAGCGACCGGGATCGACGTCTGAATCGCTGGCTGCTCACACGGCAACTGAGTCCTCTGATCGCAAAGCTACCGAAGCCAGTCGTCGCCGTGACAACGCTGCCGATTACTGCCGATCTGCCGGATACTCTGGCCGTGGATCGTTGGGTGTATTATTGCGTCGATGACTTTGCTCAGTGGCCAGGCCTGGACGGTGAGACTCTGCGACAGATGGATCATGACATGATCCAGCAGGCAGATAGTCTTGTCGCTGCCAGTGAAACATTGCAGTCGATGATTGCGTCTCATGGACGATCATCATCACTGCTGACCCATGGCGTCGACGTTGATTTCTGGAATAGTCAGCGGAGCGTGATCGTTCGATCGGAATCTGTTGCCCGTCGCTTTGAAAATTCTCGCCTGCATCTGCGGACAGCGGCAGACAGTCGTCTGACTTCGCTTTCGGTTGTTACGGAAGAGACTGAGACCGCCAACATCAGCGGTCGCCAGAACGCCAAGTCTGCTCCAGGGGCATCGGCGGCAGCCAGCATCAGTGCGGCTGATGTGCTGGCAACTGCGCCGACTGCCGTCGATGGCATCGCTGGTCCTTTGATCGTGTTCTGGGGCGTAATCGATCGCCGCATGGATTCCCCGTCGCTGATTCAACTGTCCAAAGATCTGATTGAGGGAACAATTGTCCTGGTGGGACCGCAACAGGATCCCGATCCTGCCTTGCTGACTCTTTCGAACGTACGAGTTCTACCCGCACAGCCACTGCCTGCGTTGCCTGCGATCGCAGAGCAGGCCAGCGTGCTGATTATGCCCTATGCCGATTTGCCTGTGACAAGGGCGATGCAGCCTTTGAAGCTCAAGGAGTATCTGGCGACAGGAAAATCCGTAGTCGTCAAACGTCTGCCTTCGACAGACGTATGGGCCGACTGTCTTGATGCCGCGGAGACGCCGGCGGAATTCAGTCAGATCGTGCGAAATCGAGTCTACTCGGGAATCTCACCAGCTCAGGCGTTAGCACGCTGTCGTCTGCATCAGGAAAGCTGGAAGAGCAAGGCCGATCGCTTTGAGCATCTTCTGAAGAGTGAGCGAATTCAGAGTCGGCTCACTTTGCCTGATCCACCTGTGATTGCCTTTAAACCACCCACATCGTCGGGAAGTCAACCTGTTCGATCACAGCGGTAGTGAATCTATTATGACGAAGAGTCCACGTCTGAGTCAGAGACAGAGAATCTTATGAACGCACCATTTGTTCTTCATACACGAGTCGTGACCGGAGTCGGCGGCGGGCCGGAGAAGACGATCCTGAATTCACCTCGATACCTGCAGCAGTATGGGATCGACTGTGCGTGCCTGTTTATGCGACCTCCCGGAGATCCGGGCTTTGCAACTCTGGAGCGCAAAGCAGCGGCGTGCGGGGCTGAGATCATCGGTATTGATGACAATGGTCCAACAGACTGGCGTGTGATTCAACAGTGCATTCGCATCTGCAAAGAACGCAATGTCACTGTGTGGCATGGACACGATTACAAGAGCAATGCGATTGGACTGATCGTCCGCATTTTTCATCGGATGCATCTGGTGACGACAGCTCACGGCTGGGTGCGATTCACATCCCGAACACCGCTCTACTACAAAATTGATCGACTGAGCATGAAGCTTTACGAACAGATCATCTGCGTCTCGCAGGATCTGTACGACAGTTGCCGTACATCAGGGATTCGAGAAAACAGGCTGCACCAGATCGATAATGCGATCGTGCTGGAAGACTATACGACAGCACCGCCAACATTGCGGGACAAGGCTCGATTCGGCTTTGATTCCCAGCGAATTCTGATCGGAGCCGTTGGAAGGTTGTCCGAAGAGAAGGGCTTTCATCATCTGATCAATGCGGTCTCCAGACTGATCATTGATGGCCATCCAATTGGACTCATCATTGCCGGTGAAGGACATCTGCGAGAACAGCTTCAGCGCCAGATTAATGAACTGGAACTACAGGATCACGTGCGTCTGGCCGGCTTTATGAATGATCCGCGAGATCTTTATCGGGCCATCGACTTGTTTGTCCTGAGCAGCCTGCGAGAGGGTTTGCCGAACGTTGTTCTGGAAGCAATGGCGTCTGAACGTGCTGTTGTCACAACCAATTGCAATGGCATTCCCAAGCTGGTTCAACACGAACAGAATGGACTTGTTGTTCCAACCGACGATGAAAACGCACTGTATCGAGCCATCCGAAAATGCGTGCTCTCTGACACTCAGAGAATTGAACTGGCGAAAGCGGGGCGCCGGACGATTGAAGAACGATTCTGCTTCGATCGCCGTATGTCGAAAGTCGTGGACGTCTATCGCCAGCTTTCAAAAGATCTGGCAGAGAGGATTCCGGCGAATGCTCTCAAGACAAGTGCTGAAGCAGAGCTCTCAGATTCATCTGCAGACATCTCAGAAAGTGTCTTGTCTGGTGCTCGGTAGTGTTTTCTGAGAAAACAATTAGCTGGAACGCGTTAGCGTCCGGTTCGGAGGCCTTCATGACACAATTGATTTCCAGCATTGCCAATCAGGATCTGGCCTCAATGATTTCAGCGCCAACGACAACTTCAGTCCTCGTTCATCACGATACGAGTCCTCCGTCCGGATGGAACGAGTATCTCTGCAAATGGGGATACGACGGGTTTCATCTCCGTACTGAGTGGGCCACGGTGTTAGCAAAAGGTCTGCGCCATCGGCCACAGTTTTTATGGGCCGAACAGGATCGACGCATCGTCGGTGTCCTGCCTCTGATGCACATTACTGGCCCGGTTTTCGGAAGTTTTCTGGTCAGCCAGCCTTATCTGAATACGGGCGGTGTACTTGCGGATTCGGCTCAGATTGCAAGTCAGCTCATTGACAAAGCCGTGACGCTGGCGGATTCACTCAACGTCAAACATCTGGAACTCAGACACGAAAGCCGCAGCGAGCACCCACGTCTGAATTCGACAAATACCGAGAAGGTCCATATGCGGCTGGAGCTGCCTGAGACCAGCGAACAACTGTGGACAGGATTGAAGTCGAAGCTGCGGAGTCAGGTGAAGAAGCCTCTCAATGACAACTCTTTGTCCGTGCAGTTTGGTCACCAGGATCAGTTGAAGAACTTCTATGATGTCTTCTGCCAGAACATGCGTGACCTGGGAACGCCGCCGTTTTCAAAGCGTCTGTTTGAGGAGATGCTGACTCAGTTTGGAGACAGTGCGGAGATTTGTACCGTGATGACGAATGATCGTCCGATTGCATCCGGATTTCTGCTGCACGGCCCCGAGGTGACTCTGATTCCCAGTGCGAGTTCACTGCGGGAGTTCAATCACACCGCCTGCAATATGCTGATGTACTGGCACTGCCTGAAACACAGCGTTGAACGTGGACAGAAAGCGTTCGACTTCGGTCGCAGTTCTGTCGACAGCGGAACATTCAAGTTTAAGCAACAGTGGGGTGCAGAAGCTTATCCAGCCGTATGGCAGTACTGCCTGCGGAAAGGCGACATCGGTGATGTACGCCCCAGCAGTGGCAAATTTGATAAAGTGATCGCCGTCTGGCAGAAACTCCCAATCTGGCTCACAAAGCTCATCGGCCCGGAGATTGTTCGCGGGATTCCATAAGCGTTCACTACTTCTTCGCTGGAGCCGCGGCCTTCTTCGCATCCGTTCCGGCAGGAGCATTAGCGACGGGAACTGGTCGCTCGAGAATGCCTAAAGACGCTCCATAGAGCAGACAAATCTGCTCCAAAGACGGCAGCTTGTTACCAGCCATCCATTCGTCAGCCTTCTTGTCCAGCTTTCGATCCGCAAAGGCTCGGCCAGCCACGACGTAACATTCTTCTCGCCACAGGATGTTCTGCATTTTCGAAATCGCCGTCAGCACGGGTGCCGGATCTTTTGTTGTCAACGCCGTGGCTTCCACCAGTTCGCAGGCCAAAGCCTGACGAAGGCCCGGCAGATCAGTGACAATAGATTCCAGTAACCGTAGTCCGGCAGCCAGATCATTGTCACGCGTCGCCCATGCACGATCTGCAGCGGCGGCGATTGGTACGATCAATGCCGCGTTCCCAAAGAGTGCTCGCCCCTGACGGAGTGTTCCATCAGGCGTCAGGACTTCCGGAAAATCGCGTCCTGCCAGTCGAGCCGTAATCGCGAGGAATCCACTGAGTTCATCCAGCAGGATTTCCTGCTTCAGCTCAGGCGAAGCATTCATGGCTTGCTGAATTTCGGCAGTTCCGCCGGCGCGAATGACACGAGCCAACAAAATGGTTTCCAGCAATCGCCTGTCTTCAGCGATCCTGGCGTACTGTTCGATATGTTTCCGATAGTTGCGATACATGGAGGCGAATTGAGTGTCCTCGGGAACTCGCAATTCTGCGGCCAGTTGCTTCTTGAACCCTGCCTCATTGGCCGCCATTTGATTAATCGGTCCTCGCACTTGAGTTGTTGACGGAGCAATCGCGGACAACTCTGCTGACAGCCGAGTGATAACAGCTGCGGCTTGTTCTTTCTTTCCGCTGGCGACAGCAGCTCGCAGTACCTCAGACACCGACAAAGCCGTGTAAACAAAGGAGCTTCGATCCGGTACGTCATCCTGCACGAGGACGGATGACGCTGGCAGGACCGCTGCCGGAGACACTGGCATCTGTCCCATCAAAGTCATACAGGCATCGAAACGAGCCGCATCTTTTGTCGCCGCAGCAACCGCCGCTTTGACGCGGAGTACACTGACAGCATCACTTCCGTCGACAGCACTTTCAATCAGAGCGAACGTCTCCGGCGCGGCTTTCCGTGCGGCAGCAATTTCCGTGAGTGCGACAAGGGCATCGGTCAATGTGCGAGGATCCTGTGATGTCTTCGACCAGGCAATGGCGGCCTCCCAGCGATCATGAAGCCCCAGATCAATCGCGACTCCGGCATGCAGGGGGTTGATCCAAAGCAACGCATCGAGCACCATCGGACCTGCAGTGCTGGCGTCTCGACTATGACTGGAAGTGAAGGACCAGGCTGTTGAAGCAATAGCATCTCGATTGTCGGCAATTGTTGTGTCCAGTTGTCGAGCCGCGATGACAGCGACTGCGTCCTGGAGGCGACCGGCATTCACCATGGCCGACGCAAGCCCCATGGCGGCCTCCAGCCCAAGCTTGCCTGTTCGAGGAAGTGTTTTGGTTTCGCCCAGAGCATCCGCCAATGTTTTGGCAGCAGTGTCAGTATCGCCTGCAGCAATCGCACGCCAATGTCGAGTCAGATAAGGTTCGATGCGGTAATAACCGCGGCCGCCCTCGATCACCACACTCTGATTAAACTCCTGAGCGCCTTTGGACGTCTGATTGAGTCGTAGAAAGACGTCGCCGGTCATCTTGCGAGCCCACGCTTTGTCCCGAAGATTCTGCAATCGGGCCATTCCGATCATGCGGCTGGCGTGAGCTTCCACTTCGATGTGAGGATTCACGGCATCAAGAGCTGCCTGCGCTTTCCTTTTTTTCTCCAAATCCTCTTGTTCAATCTCATCGTCCGTTGGACCAAAATCTTTGATCACTACGGGCTTGTCGAGACCACTGGGATCCGGTGGCTTGTTCAACAGCGGTATCAACGCCAATGTGAGCAGCAACAGGATACCGCCCACGATGCCGTAGACGATCATCGGATTTCGTTTTTTAGGCTTCGCTGCATCGGCAGCGCGACGAGCCGCTTCGGCCTCGTCGGACATTCGAACCGGCTTCCGATCCGTTCCCTGCTCACCAGGATCGTGAGCCGTAAAGATCGGCACCATGCACTTTTCATTCGCGCACTTCACGGATTTGCCGACCGCATTTTTCGGCACGAACCCGACCTGTTCACACATCGGGCAGACGACTTTCAACAGCCGTCCTTTTTCTGGTTTAGCCGTGGCCTGTATCGCCTGAGAAGCCGCACTACTCATCCCAACGCCAAACGGATCATCTTCATCCACGACCGGCCTGCTGCCGCGCGGACCACCGGCCGGACGAGCAGCCGGCTTGGGAGCTTCCGGTGCAGGCGTTGCCGACTCTGCCACGGGAGCAGCGGGCGTTGCAGGCTTTTCGGGAATCTTCCGAGCACCCGGGCGGTTGACCACAGGGCCTGCTTTAGGGCGAGGAGTATTCTT
>CAIJTV010000204.1:0-2615 GCA_903823635.1 uncultured Planctomycetaceae bacterium | reverse complement strand
GATCGCAGCCAGGCCTATCTGGGAGTTTTGATCGACGATCTGGTAACCAAAGGTGTCGATGAACCGTATCGAATGTTTACTTCCCGCGCCGAATATCGCCTGTTGCTTCGTCAGGACAATGCTGATCGTCGACTGACTCCGCTGGGCATTGAACTGGGCAGCGTGACCTCAGAGCGAGCCGATCGTTTTCATCTCTACGAGGAAGAATTTAACCGAGCATTTACAGCGATGACCAAACTGCGAGCACAGGGGCAGACGCTGGAGGAGCATCTGCGACGCAACACGATCACATGGGAGGAAATCTATGGGTTGTTTCCTCAGCTTGCTGAGTTCCATCTGTCAGAAAACACCAAGCGGCAGATGATGATTGAAGCTCAGTATGCAGGCTACGTGCGTCGCCAGGAGGCGGAGATTCATCGGCTGCAAAAAGTCGACTCGGTAAAAATCCCCGAGACCTTTAACTATCTCGCCGTGCCTCAACTGCGAACGGAAGCTCGAGAACGACTCAATCGCCTGAAACCGACAACCGTTGGCCAAGCCAGCCGTGTCAGCGGAATTACTCCGGCCGACATCGCGATTCTGATGTTCTACCTGAAGCCCACAACTTGATTATCAGCCTCAAAATCCAATAAGAACAACTTCCTCTGGCGTGATTTTTCTGACTCGTTGGATCTGGGGCCACTCTTCTCAGTATTAGATGCCAAAACTATCACCTGCGTGACTTCCGTAGAGAGCTGCTTATGTCGCTGGTCTCACGAATCTCTGTCTGGGTCGTCTTCTTTGTCACATTGACAGAATGCTGCGCAATCCCTGCGGCCGATCGCCCCAACATCATCGTGATCATGTCCGACGATATGGGATATTCTGATATCGGGTGTTTTGGCGGAGAAATCGAAACGCCAAATCTGGACGCTCTCGCTGATAATGGACTCCGGTTTACTCAGTTTTACAACACAGCGCGTTGTTGCCCGACACGCGCATCACTACTGACCGGACTCTACGCACATCAGGCTGGAATCGGGCATATGGTCGACAGCCGCGCTGAGTCTGTCAGTCAGGCTTATGCTGGCGAACTCAGCCATCGTGCCATGACAATCGCGGAAGTTCTCAAAACAGCCGGGTACAACACATACATGGCCGGTAAGTGGCATGTCACACAGAAGACCAGCCCCGTGAATGATGCAGGCAAGCATAATTGGCCACAACAACGAGGTTTCGACCGATTTTACGGCACAATCCATGGTGCTGGCAGCTTCTTTGACCCGAACACTTTGGTTCGAGACAGCACTTTTATTTCTCCGTTCGCTGATCCGGAGTATCAGCCAGATCTTTTCTACTACACCGATGCGATCAACGATCACGCGGCACGCTTCGTTACTGAACACCATCAACAAGGGAATGACAAACCGTTCTTTCTCTATGTCGCGCACACCGCTGCTCACTGGCCAATGCATGCGAAGGACAGCGATCTCAAGAAGTACTCGGGGCTCTACGATGCGGGCTACAACACCATTCGTGCGGCGCGGCTTGAGAAAATGAAATCTCTGGGACTGCTGGACTCGCGGTGGAAGATCTCGACACAGGCGGGCGACTGGAGTCTCGTTGAAGACAAGGCGTGGGAAGCACGCTGCATGGAGGTCTATGCCGCGATGGTCGATTGCATGGACCAGGGCATCGGCCGACTCATTGATACACTGAAAAAGAATGGACAGTTTGAAAACACGTTGATCCTTTATCTGCAGGATAACGGCGGCTGCGCGGAACCCATGGGGCGCAACAGACCCTATCAGGCCCGTGAGAAAAAGGCGACTCTTCCGGAATTGCCTTCGACTTTCCTGCAACCCGACATGATCCCCAAACAGACTCGGGATGGTTATCCCGTTCGTCAGGGACAGAGCGTCATGCCCGGCGCGGCCGACACTTATATTGGTTATGGTCGTTTATGGGCAAACGTCAGCAACACTCCGTTTCGCGAATACAAACACTGGCAGCACGAAGGCGGAATAAGTACTCCACTGATTGCTCATTGGCCTGCAGGGATCGCCGCAAGCCGTCGAGGCAAACTGGACTCACAGACGACTCATCTGATTGATGTCATGGCCACGTGCGTTGATCTTGCCCATGCGAAGTATCCTCAGGAGTTCAAAAACACTCCGATTCAGGCACTGGAGGGAATCAGCCTCCGTCCGGCTTTTGAGGGAGGCTCAATCGATCGTCAGACTCCTTTGTATTGGGAACATGAGGGCAATCGAGCCATCCGACTTGGACCGTGGAAGCTGACCTCCGCATATCCCGGAGATTGGGAGCTATATAACATTGAGTCGGACCGCACTGAGATGGTCGATCTTGCCAAGCGTCACCCCGCGCGTGTTCAGGAGATGTCCGAATTATGGGAGGCATGGGCCGATCGAGTGGGAGTTGAACCATGGGCAGTCGTTGAAGAGGCAGGCCGAAAGCAAAAGAGGTAACAGGGGAGCAGTATCGAAGGTGGCCATCGTCACCTGATAAATCGATGCGAATGAGATGTCAGGAATCACATGAGGAATCATGGGCAAAGAAAGCCGAATACGTAAGACAACGGTCAGATTGGGCGGTTTTGCGATGTCGGAAATCCG
>CAIJTV010000203.1:0-5788 GCA_903823635.1 uncultured Planctomycetaceae bacterium | reverse complement strand
TGTGTTCGTGTCCAAACTAAGCAGTAGTGGAGCCTATCTTTGGGCTCGTCGGCTGGGGGGCAGCGGTTCCGACTCGGGTAACAGTATCGCGGTGGACGCATTGGGAAACGTCTATACAGCGGGCGCCTTCAAAGGAACGGCGGATTTTGATCCCGGCGCGGGAGTCAACAATTTGGCCAGCGCCGGTGGTGACGATGTGTTCGTATCAAAGCTCGACAGCAGCGGCAACCATGTCTGGGCTCGCCGAATCGGTGGAAGCGAAAACGATTCGCCAACCGACATTGCTCTGGATTCGGCTGGAAACGCCCACATCACGGGCCGTTTTTTGGGGACGGCAGATTTTGATCCAGGCGTCGGAATCAGCAGCCTGACCAGTGCCGGCGGGAGCGACGTCTTCATCATGAATCTGGACGCCAGTGGCAATCATGTCTGGGCTCGCGGTTTCGGAGGAAACGGTGCGGATGTCGCTGATGGGATCGCTCTGGACTTCGCGGGCAACAGTCACGTCGCAGGAAGTTTTTTTGAAACTGTGGATTTCGATCCGGGATTCGGAACGGCGCATCGCACCAGTGCAGGATCCGCCGGTGCATTCACGCTGAAACTTTCGCCCAACATGCTGTTTGATTTTTCAGGTTTCATCGGTGACATCAAACTGGTTCGCAATGGCGGCCTGCTGGATATGTTCTTTAATGGCTCTTTTACGTCTGGAAAGTATGTTCTGGTCGATCAGGAGCCGTTGAGCGATATTCGTGCCGTTCAAATCAGTGACTCCGCCGGATCGTCAAACTCACTGACGCTGGATTATCTGTCTGGAGGTGCCTTCGGCATTGATGGCGGGATTCACTTTGCCGCCGGAGCAGCTACCACGGATTCCATTCGCTTCATCGGACGAGCAAACGAAGGGTTCATCTATGCCCCTGCATCCGCCACGACAAACGCCGGGACCATGCGGACCTTTGACGATGAAGTCACATTTACAGGCATCGAGAACGTTTTCGTGACCAATACCCAGGCGGTTACGCTGGAGACCCAGGGTTCGGCGGATGTCCTGACAGTTTCAACAGCAACGGGATTTCAGGGCAATGTGGCCATGAGAATTGCGGGGACGTCCGGAGGCACGGCGATCGCTCCTTTGACGCTGGACAAGGTCCGTGACCTGACGATCGACACGGAACAGAACGATGGACCCCTGGCACAGTCGAATGACACGGTGACATTCAATGCGGGCAGTTACGGAGCAAAAGGTCTGAAGAATGTCTCCGTCCAAACGGGAATCGGGATCGATACCCTGACAGTGACTGGACCGAACATCGGCTTACCCATTGCCGGCGGAGCATTTCGGTTTCTGAGTGGATCCGAAGTGGATCGACTGTCGGCTGTGGGAAACACGAACTGGGATCTGAATGACACTCGCCTGGTCAGTGCTGGTGGCGGGCGGATACTGCATGACGATATTGAGAAATCATCTCTTGTTGGCGGTGTTGGCAGAAACTTGCTGAATGCGAGCATGTTCAGCGGCGATGCAACATTGAACGGCTTGGGCGACAACGATGTCCTCCGCGGCGGCCTCGGAAATGACATTCTACTGGGTGGCACTGGCAATGATCGAATCTACGGCGGTTTGGGTGACGACAGTCTGCAGGGACAGGATGGCAATGATCAGCTTTGGGGCGGCGACGATGACGACGCCCTCGCTGGCGAAGCCGGTAACGATATCCTGCGAGGTGGATCCGGCGATGATTCCCTCAACGGAGGCGACAACGACGATCAATTGTTTGGTGAGGCGGGCAACGACACTCTCAGCGGTGGCAATCACAATGATGCGATCTTTGGCGGTGATGGCAACGACACTCTGAACGGCGATGCAGGCGATGATCTACTTTGCGGTGGCCTCGGGAATGATTCACTCACAGGCGGCACGGGAATCGATCTTTACGATCTTCAGGGCACAAGCAACGCCGAAGATCTGCGTTTGCAACGCGTCAGTTCGACTAGTGCGTTGTTTAAACGCAAGCCACGTGGTATTTCGAGCGTTCTCGAACAGGACGCGATCACGATGGACGCCGCGGACGAGTTTTTGATCTCAGCTCTTGGCGGCGACGACTTGATCACGATCGATTCCCTCTTTACCCAACTGGGCAGTGTCGACGGTGGCGATGGTACCGACGTCTGCACCGGCCCAGCCGCGTGGGCGAAAGTGAGTTGTTGAGGAAGTGTTCTGTGTTCAGGAACGGCAGCGGTCGGGCGGAAGCCCTTCGTGTTGTCTTTTGGCCCGCAACCCTTGTCGATCTTCAGTCGTGCTATAAGGGACTAGTGATTTCGTCATTTCACCCGGAGTTGGCAGGCCGTGTAAAAATTTAGATCTGTCGGCCACGGGTTGAACAGGAGCGGTTCGCGTCAAAGCTCAGAGCAACGCCGATATGGCTTGAAGAAGTCCTCAGAAAAGCACGGGAGGCTGACGCCCAGCCGCTCACAAAAAAATCCAAAAAGATTTGGCCGAGCACGGAACAGGCTTTCGATGGTGCAGATAGAAGCAGGAAAACGTGGCCTGCCCGAACACTCACTCCAAATATCGGACTTAATCGCATGTCCCTTCAATCCAGCCTGAGCATGTTTATTTCAAGCCTGTTCCGTCCAAATCAACGACGACGAAGCCGGCAGCGAACTGCAACAGAAACGCTTGAGTCACGGCTGCTGCTGGCTGCTGATTTCAGGTTGGTGGATGATATCAATACCGTGGACGAGGTCGCTCGAGATCTTTCAGAGAGCGTCATGATGAACGGCATCCTGTACTTCGGCGGCCGGACGAAGTCCACAGGTCGAGAACTCTGGAGAAGCGACGGCACCGATCTCGGCACCAGGGTTGTCGCAAATATTGCTGCGGGATCAGCCGATGCGTCACCAGACAATTTTCTGGTCATGGGCAGCACGCTGTATTTCACCGCGAACGACGGAGTTCATGGCAAAGAGCTATGGAAAACGGATGGCACTGCCGGCGGAACGGTGATGGTCAAGGACATTGATGTGGGGTTGCCAGGTTCCCATCCAGCGAGTCTTACCAACGCCAATGGTGTGCTGTATTTCTCGGCCGACGATGGCGTCAATGGACGTGAATTGTGGAAGTCGAATGGAACAAGTTCCGGGACAGCGATGGTTCGCAACCTGAATACGACCGCAGCTGGCGATGGAGTCCCGATGGATGGGGAAATCGTTGCCGTCGGCAGCACAGTGTATTTCGCAGGCAATACACCAATAACTGGCACAGAGCTTTACAAAAGTGATGGGACGAGTTCCGGAACGAAACTTGTTCGTGACATGTCCCTTCCGGGAACTGTCCAGTCTCCACAAAGCTCTAATCCAAGGCAGTTTGCCAGGGTTGGAACGCAGGTCTTCTTTGTGGCGACAACGGATATAGCAGGGCCCTATGTGGAGAATGGAATCTGGGTTACCAATGGCACTGAGAGTGGTACGGTCCGCGTCTCCGTGGGGGGGGATTTTCGGTCACTGACTGCCGTCGGCGATGGACTCTATTATGAATCTCAGGGGTCGCTGTTTCGGGTCAGAATTGCAAACGGCTTTATCAATGAACTGATGTTAAGGTATGGTGTCGGCGAGGTGTCAGAATTCAAACAGATTGGCGGCATCACGTATTTCGGTGCGAAAGAAGGAGCCGATGTTCCACGCCTCTGGAGAACGGACGGCACACCAACCGGTACGTTTTCAATCAAGTCATTCAGTCCCCAGACAGGCTACGGTGGTGGAGGGCCAGAAGGACTCTTTGAATGGAACGGTACGCTTCATTTTCGAGTCTATGGTCGCCAAATCTGGAAAAGTACAGGCACGACCGCTGGCACATCAGGAGTTGTCACTTTTGGGGAAGGCAGCCCAGGAATTCTTGGCGCGACAAGTTCGCGTCTTTACATCAGCGGCAGCGAGGTTCTCTTCAGCAGCAACGGGACCGGTGCAGGAACAGTGAGAGTCCAGACCGTGCGGACCCATGGTTCCGCCCCGTCAAACCTTGTGGCTTTTCGTGACACGCTGCTCTTTACGGCCGATGATGGCCAATCAGGCGTCGAACTCAGGACGGTTGATTTCGACCTGATCGATGTTTTCCCCGGACCGAGCAGTTCTTCACCGACAGAGCTGACGGTGTTTCGAGACCGAGTCTATTTCGTTGCAACAACATCGACAGGCAGGAAGCTTTGGAAGACTGATGGAACAAAAGAAGGAACCGTGATCGTCACGCCACCTTCCCTTCAAAGCAGTTCGAATCCCACATCCCTGACGGTCGTCGGTGACACGCTCTACTTCACGGCGACCTCCCTGAACACTGGAAGAGAACTCTGGAGAGTCGACAGCCGTGGCAATGCAGGTCTTGTCAAGGATCTCCGTCCGGGCTCCGGCAGTTCAGATCCGACCTCCCTGGTTGCGGTCGGCAATCAACTTTACTTTGCAGCAAACAATGGCATCCACGGTCGGGAACTCTGGACCAGCGACGGTACCAGTGCCGGAACGAGAATGGTGGTTGATCTGCGACCGGGCGCCGAGAGTGCGGAACCAAAACATCTGACCGCTGTCGGCGGGCGAGTGTTCTTCCAGGCTCGGAATGCCACCAGCGGATATGAACTCTTCAGCAGCACAGGAATGGCTGCAAGGACAATTCTGGTCAAGGATATTCATCCGACGTCCAGTTCGTTACCAACCCAGCTGACCAACGTCGGAGGAACGCTGTACTTCACCGCGATTGACAACACGACCGGCAGGGAGCTGTGGAAGTCTGATGGAACCAATGCCGGTACTGTTCGAGTCCGTGACATCGCCCTCGGTGCGGCAAGTTCGCTGCCGAGCGAACTGACAAACGTGAACGGTACTTTGTTCTTTCAGGCCACATCCGTCGGTGGTGACACGGAACTTTGGAAAAGCAACGGAACTGCAGCCACAACCGTTTTGGTACAAAACATCAATCCAGCAGGCAGTTCGACACCAATCGGCCTGACCAATATCGCCGGATACCTGTATTTTTCGGCAACAAACGCAGCCAATGGCCGCGAATTGTGGCGTAGTGACGGCACCAGTTCGGGGACTGTATTGCAGCAGGATTTTGAGGCCGGTGCCGTCGACAGTACACCTGCAGGCATCGTAAGAGTAGAGAATCGACTGTACGTCTCGGCGATCACAAAGAGTTTTGGGCGGGAACTCTATGTCGATGATCTCTTTGATTCGACAAATGGTAACGATGCGTACGTCGTCGAGTATGTTCCTTCTTCAGCCGGGAACTCACTGCGAATCCTGAAAGAACAGCCGCGAGGTGCTTCAGTTTTGCTGGCTGTCCTGCCAGCGAACGAACCCATTGATTTTCAGTCCGTTTCAGGAGTCGATTCCATCACGTTCAAAGGAACACTCACCAACGACACATTCGTTGTTACTATGGCGAACTTCGGCGTTGACGTGACCCTGCGCGAAGCATTCATCCGCACAGGCGGTTTTAATGCCCACACGTTGGCTGGCGTTGCGGGAAATGACACATATCAGTTTACTGACCTCCAGGGTGACGTATCGGCAAATTTCAGGATTTCCGAATCAGGTACTGGGACGGACACCGTGGACTTCTCGAAGGTGAAATCCGGCGCTACATTCAATCTTCTTCGCACGACGCCGCAGCAGTTGAACAACCGCATCAATTTACAACTGCTTTCGGGCGACAGTATCGAGAACATCATCGGCAGTTCGTTCAACGATGTGTTTACAGGCAATACGCTCACCAATGTCATGCACGGTGGGGATGGCA
>CAIJTV010000202.1:0-3293 GCA_903823635.1 uncultured Planctomycetaceae bacterium | reverse complement strand
TGCATTCTGGCTCTTCCGACAACAGCACACACCGGCCGCCTGTATCAGCACGGCATCATTGGCCAGGTCCAGCCAATCGACGACAGGCACAACGTTGCCTCCGACCGGGAAAAGCGGCAGTGGAGTCTTGCAAGTGAGATAAAATAGTATTATTGCACTGCCTGAGTCGCAACCGGGGGACAGAATTTGCCCCCGAAAAAAGTCGGTTATTCCAAAGTGAGGTGGGTTCATGTTCAACATCCGCGAGTTTACCCTGATCCTGCCCCTGACTGTTGCATTGGCTGGTGCATTTGCAGCAGACGAACCAAAGTCTCTTGACCCAGGCAGCGAACTGGTCATAGATCTGCAGGCTCAGGATGCTTCAAAGGACTGGAGGTTCCTCGACAAGACGGCTCGCATTGAAAACGGCGAACTCGTCTTCGACGGTCGCCAGAAGATCTCCCGCGCCATCTATACGCCGCAGGAATGGACCGACGTGACATTGAGGGCAAAGTTTCTTGTGGAGCCTCAGGCCGAAGGAGTGCTCGCGTGCGGGTTTATAGTCCGCGCTGTCGACGGAAGCAGCTACTACTACGTCCATTTTGATCGCGGCTCAGCCATACTTGTGCGATACAGCCAGGGAAGCGAATGGAATGAGATAAAGCGAGTGGGTGTTTCGGATCGATCGCCTGGCCAGTGGCACGAGGCACAGCTGGAGTGCCACGGAAACACTCTGCGTGTTTCCCTGAACGGAAAATTGCTTTACGAAGCGAAGGACAACACACTGGCTGCAGGACGCATCGGCTTCTATGGAAGCCAGGGGTTAGTGCGAGTGAAGGATATCCGCGTGACGGGCACTGTGCGAAAGCCTGCCGGAGACTTCGTCGTTCCGACGCCCGCTTATGCGCATGTTTGTGAAGATGCCGGAGCCGGCGGTTATGAGGCGTTTCCCGATGTCTGTCGCCTCAGTGACGGGCGGCTGATGTGTGTGTTTTATGCGGGCTACGGCCACATCGCATTGCCGAACGAAAAGCTGCCTCGAGGTGGACGCATTTCGTATTCACTTTCCAGCGATGAAGGTCAGACCTGGTCCCCGGCCGAGACTCTCTATGACGGACCAGAAGATGATCGTGACCCGTCTATTGTGCAGTTGAAGAACGGTCGAATCCTCTGCAATTACTTCTCCCTGCGAAGCAAAACCGGTGGTGGCTATGAAGGACTGGGTTCGTGGATGGTCTTTTCGGACGATCAGGGAAAGACATGGTCGGAGCCTCGGCAGATCTCTAAGTCGCACTATTGCAGCTCACCAATCCGGGAGCTCTCCAGCGGCCGACTGATCCTCGGGCTATACACGGAAGACGGCAAGAAATCGCAGGGCTCTGTTGCATTCAGTGATGACGGGGGCAAGACGTGGCAATCGGAAGTGCTGATCGACAATGGCGGGATCCAGCTTGATGCGGAAACGGACATTATCGAACTGAAGGACAGAACACTCTATGCGGCACAACGACCGCAGATGAGTTTCGCAACATCCACGGATCGCGGAAAGACCTGGACGGTTTCTCAGCCGATGGGATTTCCGGGCCATTGTCCGTATTTCCTGCGAACCAGAGACGACGTCATTCTGCTGGCCTTCCGACTTCCCAACACCAGTCTGCGTTTCAGTCGCGATGAATGCAAAACATGGAGCGATAACGTCGTGATCGACGAAGTCATTGGCGCCTATCCATCAATGGTGAATCTTCGGGACGGCAGCGTTCTGGTCGTGTATTACGAAGAGGGACAGGGTTCAAGCCTGCGTGCCAGGCGGTTTCGAGTTACGGCCAAAGGGATCGAGTGGCTTCCGCCGTCGAATCCCTGATCCGGAAAATCGCCACCGCACGTAGTACTCTGTAAGCGGTGATTTCACGAACAGAACGCAGGCCTTTAGCGCACGAGCAGATTCAATTTGCGGGTTCGGCCCGCGGCAATGATTCTGCTCAACAGGCGATCCTTGTTCCATAAAATGGCCTTCTCCCTGACGGCATTGAGCCCGCCGGAAAACGGAAAAAGGGCTGAGATAAGTAAATCCTATTTATTGACAACCTTGAGTGTGGCCACGTAGATTGGCATCAGGAGACAAGCATAAATGGCCACGCTGGTCAAACATCCTCGAAATTCCCGCCCCGCGACTCAAGTCCGAGAACTCGCCCAGAAGATCCGTCACCGCATTCAAACTGAGCGACTACCGGACGGCTCATTCTTTATGACCGAGGCTCAGCTTGCTGCCGAATACGGGACGTCGCGAACTGTCACTCGTGAGGCCGTCAGTCGCTTGCAGGCGTTGGGGATTCTGGAAGGACGCAAGCGGAAGGGACTAATCGTTCGCTGTCCCGATCCGTTACGGCTGTTTCAAAACAGTTTGCCGTCATTGGTGACTTCGCCTGACGATTGGCGAGATCTTGCGCAGCTTCGATACGCGATCGAAGTCGGAGCCATTGAACTGGCGATTCGCGGAGCCACTGACGAGCAAATCGAACGGCTGGCGCAGATCGAGCAGGAGTTAGAACAAGCGGTTCAGGAAGATATCCAGTCGGCTCGTACGATCGAACTGGACGTGAAGTTTCACTCACTGATTCTGGAGATGACGGGTTCCCGATTGATCGCCGGAATGCAGCAGGTTCTCGTGAAATTCTTTCAAACGATGCCTCGATCAATTCTGTCTTCAGCTTCGGCCGAACGCATCTGCTGGGAGCATCGCGAACTGCTTGACGCCATTCTTGACCGCGATATCGAACGAGCTCGCGCGATGATTCGAGTTCAGATTCGTGCAACTTTGGATGCCAGCAACGGGGCTTTAAGCGATCGGTCCCTGACCGTAGAAGGAGACTCAACCGTGGAATGATATTTCCGAATACACAGCAAAATCATTTGTGTAAGGCGGAACAAGGCTTTTGATTTTGACCGGACTCAGCTCGTGTCCTGTCTAGTTATGATCCCACCATGTTTCTTACGTCGGCATTCTGTGTCTGAATGAACCTTGCCAATGGTTCATCTTTTTTTGATGGGGTTCTACTATGAAAAATGAAAACTTGATAAGCCGCACACGTGGATTTACGCTGATTGAATTACTCGTTGTGATTGCAATCATTGCCATACTCATTGCATTACTGCTGCCAGCCGTTCAGCAGGCTCGCGAGGCTGCTCGTCGGACCCAGTGTAAGAACAACTTTAAGCAGATCGGCCTCGCCCTGCACAACTACCACGATACCCATTCCGTTTTTCCCTCCGGTGTTTTTGCAGGAAGAAACCATGTGTATCAGACAGCCGGTGGA
>CAIJTV010000201.1:0-2618 GCA_903823635.1 uncultured Planctomycetaceae bacterium | reverse complement strand
TCTCAATCGAGTGCTCGAAACCGGGCGAGGAATTCCAATTTCTTTGTCCCTAATCTATCTGAATGTGGCCAATGAACTTGGCATACCGCTCGAACCAATCGCGGCCCCGCATCATTTTCTGACAAGGCTTCCGACCGATTCTGGCAATCTGTACGTTGATGCATTCAACGGTGGACGCATCATGGATGAGCCGGAATGTATTGCCTGGCTGCGTGATGTGACGGAACTGCCGATGCCAGAAATTCGCCGCACGCTAAAGCCCGTTGATGAGCGAACGATCATGGTTCGAATGCTTAACAATCTCAAGACTCTGTTTGGTAATCGAGAACTCTGGGTGTCTGCCTGGCGTGTTCAGAGCCGAATCGCATTGTTAATCCCGGGCTCTTATCGGGAACGACGAGACCTGGCGATTCTGACATTGCGTTCCGGTCGACCGGGGGAATCTAAAGAACTTCTGCGAGCCTGCCTGGCTGTCGCACCAGCCGAAGAACATTCGATGCTGAAGCAGTACATCGTCCAGGCCGAAAAAATGCTGCCTCTCTGCAACTGACCGCCATGTTTCCATCAGCTGAATTTCCCTCCGTGGCCGCCGCGATTCAGGAAGGAATTTCGCGCGGACTTCATATCGGCGTTCAGATTTACGTATCGCTGAACTCTCAGCCCGTTCTCGTCTCGGCGTTTGGTGACGCATCACCCAGCGTTCCCATGTCTGCCGCGACAATCATGCCCTGGCGCAGCGCAGGGAAGCCGCTGACGGCGTTGCTGATTCTGAAACAGATCGAGGATCAACGCTTCCAGCTGTCGACGAAGCTCTCTGAGCTTTTGCCAGAGACAATTCATAGCGATAAGCACGATGTCACGATCTTCGATCTGCTGACACATCAGTCCGGACTTCCTGCGACCGAAACTGGCTGGCCTCATGCCGATTGGTCAACCACGATCGAGACCATCGTGTCAACAGCGCGACAGCTACCCATCGGAACAGCCGCCTATCATCCGCAAAGCAGTTGGTTTCTGCTGGGTGAAATTCTGCGACGAACAATAACGTCCGCACACCTCGCTGCGTTCGATGACATTTTGACACACGAACTGCTTGAGCCCCTTGGACTCAACTCAACATCGTGCGGCGTCAAGACTCACACGCTGACTCAGTATGCCGGGTTGATTCCGACACTTTATGAACGTGACAAAGGACAACTCGCGATCTCCAACTATGGGACATCGCCGTGGTTGACTCAGCCTTCACCGGGCGGCAACTTGCGCGGACCGATTCGAGAGCTCGGCATCTTCCTTGAGTTGCTGCTGCGAAACGGAAATCTTACGGATGGCACGCCTTTCGTATCATCGTCAACCATCCAACAAATGACGATGCGTCATCGAGTCAACCAGTTTGATCAAACGCTCCAGCACGTTGTTGACTTTGGCCTCGGCGTCATTTGTAACTCCAACCGCCATGGGCTGGAGACGGTCCCGTATGGATTCGGACGATACGCGAGTGAATCAGCGTTTGGGCATGGGGGCTCGCAATGCTCGATGGGATTCTGCGATCCGCACCATGGCCTGGTCGTCGCCTGGAGTGCAAATGGCTTCTGCGGTGAAGGTCAGCATCAGCGACGCAATCGCCTGATCAATGAAGCGATCTACAAAGATCTTGCGTTGATTCCCTGATGACTCGCAGGCTTTTCACTTCTCCCGCTGTCGAATACTGCTTCGGGAAGACTCATGCAGAGAAAACACTGCAACAGCCGCCATGACGATGTTCGCTGCCGAGCAAAATCTCGGCGCTTCCGAATCAACCTGTTATTCGCGTCCATTCGCGGTTCAAACTCTGCCCCGGCGTGGGCTGCATCTTTCGCCGTTGAACCGAAGATGGCTCGTTACAAATGGAAAAATCGTGCTAACCGGACAGCTTGAGGCATGCATTCCGACGCGATGCTATCACCGCAGGCGAATCGCAGCAAAGTCCGGCAAATCTCGTTGATTCACCGATCATTTTTCTCAAACTCTGAACATCAATTCCGTAAACCCGGGTACTGCGGACGTACCGCCGTCCCCTGCTCGACTTAAACCTCTGTGAATATAGCCTGACGTCGATATGCAAACGCTTCTGGTCACTGGTGGTGCAGGTTTTATCGGAAGCTGCTTTGTCCGCCGCGCCGTTGAACGAGGCGATGTGCGCATCATCAATCTCGACAAGCTGACTTATGCGGGCAACCCGGACTCACTGCCCCCGAACTCCGAACAGCATCAGCTCGTTGCGGGAGACATTGGTGATCGAACACTCGTCAAAGATCTACTCGAAAAATTTCGTCCGTCGGGTATTGTCAACTTTGCTGCTGAATCGCACGTCGATCGCTCAATCGATGGACCGCTCACCTTCGTCGAAACAAACGTGCTTGGCACCTGTCGTATGCTCGAAGAAATCCGCGCTTATTACTCGCAGTTAAGCGGTTCAGACAAAGACGATTTCCGTCTGTTGCATGTGTCGACCGACGAAGTCTATGGCTCACTGGGCGCAGAAGGTTTGTTTACGGAAGAAACCTCGTATTCGCCCAACAGTCCGTACTCGGCAAGCAAAGCGGCATCGGATCATTTTGTTCGAGCCTATCTTCACACGT
>CAIJTV010000200.1:0-4409 GCA_903823635.1 uncultured Planctomycetaceae bacterium | reverse complement strand
GCGTTCTTCCGGAAAAAAATCGACACCAGCGTTTTTGCACACTGTCTTTAACAGACGGAGTCGCGGATTGGCCAGACAAGCTGTTCGATGGACTCATGGTGTTCGTAATCATCTCTTATCCTCTCGACAGGCTCAGAACGTAAACTCCGACCAGCATACTGAGGATACAAACGGCTTTGGGCAAGGGATTCTTTTCTCCGTAGATTCTGACTCCGGCGATAAATGCAATCACGATCGAAGTTCTTCGAAGCGGAGAAATGACGGAGATCAATCCCCCTGGCGTTTCAATCGCAGTGAAGTAAAGAAAGTCGGAGACAAGCAGCAGGATGGAGATCACGGGGATTGACCAGCGCCACTGAAAGGGAGTCGTCGTGCGCCCTTTAAAGTACCAGTGCGTCACCAAGGGAGTCATGACCAGCACAAGATACACAGAGAACCATGCCTGAACAGTCGCAGCATGCAGATGACAGTTTTGTAGCAGGAACTTATCGTACAAGGCACTGCAGGCCCCAAGCAGTGTTGCGATCACCATAAAGCCAACCCAGCGGTTTCTGTGGAAGTGAATCCCCTCCTTTCGCCCTACCAGCGAGAATGCGTAGAAGGAGATCAGAATGATGGTGATCCCGCCCCACTGCCACAAATCGGGCCGTTCGCTTAAGAAAATAACTGCGATCGTAATCGTCCAGAGTGGGCTGCTTGCTCGAATAGGAGCGGCAATCGACATTGGCAGATGCTTAAGAGCAAACGATGCGAAGATCCAGGAACTGCCTGCGATCAGTGATTTCAGGAACAACAGAATGTGCCCCGTTCCGGACAGCGATTCAACTCGCAGAAAGTGAGCCGGTAATCCTGTGGGATAGAATTGAGAGAACAGGATCAATGGAAGCCAAAGACTCGCGGCAGTCAGAACATTAAAAAACAGAACGGGAGGGACGGCATTCTCTTTCAGCGAAACCTTCTTGGCGATTTCATAGAATCCCAGAAAAACGGCCGAGCATAAGCTGAGCAGGATCCATGTCATTGCGAGCGTTCTACTCAGGGCTGTTCAGGGGCAAAGACTTTTCGTCGCCTGTAAGTCGCATCGGCTCAGACGATTGCAGCGTTGGTATGCGACGAATCTTCAGGTCGTCTATATGCGCTTCTTCAACTCCGCTTTGTCCCATCAGGCCAATAGTTACAGAGAATGATGTTGATGAACTGACCGGGCGAATCATCTCAAATTTGGTCCATTCGGATTCCAATTCCGTGCGCACGCTGTTCTCAGGACCAAGCTCAGAGTCGAAGATCACAAGAGGACGCTTCGATTCAGGCGACGCGGTTCGCCCTTTTCTCACTCGTCCGCTGACGATCATCACGTCTCCCGCATTTACCTCTATAGGTGGCGTTGTCACCGTGATCGGCATTGAATCATCGCGTGAGAGTCGGTTTGACTCGGGGTTTGCATACCAGGCAATCAATCGCAGAACCTTCCCCGCGCGGGGATCCTGTAGCACATCGGCGGTTGCCGAGCAGGGAGACTTTGGTGCAATGCTGAGGTTCCAGCCTTCCTGTGATGCCGAGCGCAGGTTCTCAAAATCGCCCGATGGCAGAAGATTATCACTGAGACGGTGCTGCTGTTGCTCAATGTAATGAATCAAACGCCAGTGATCGGGAAGCGTTGCGAACGATATGGTGTGTGGAGACGACGTCGGCGAGCTCAGATCTGCAATGGCAAGTTTCCAGCACTCCTGTTGAGCCAGTCTGGCAAATCGCATGGAGTCGCGTGCACGCTGTGCGGCCTCATGGAAGTCCTGATTTTTCAGTTCAAACTCAGCTCGGTCCAGCATCTGTTTGGACTGCGACATCAGAGCATCGACCTGAGGTGAGACAGTATGCTCGTCCCGCAGGAGTTCGAGAGTTTCCAGAACTCGCAGATACTTCAGAGAAGCCAGCTCCGTCGTTCTTGCGGCAGCCCGCGGGGCCATCGCGTGAATTTGCTTTTCCAGCCCGGGAATCAGTGCCGCAGGGTTGGAACAAATCACCAGCGCCGCGCTTTGATCGAAATTTTTGATCTTTAGTGACAGGCCGCCTGCCGTCACTTCTCGAGGCAACCCACTGATCCCTGTCGTGGAGATCTGCCACGCGGAAGAAGTTTCCGACGCAGCTACGATCAGATTGACTTCCGGCTCAAACAGAGGGCCTGGAACAAATTGCGAGACGTTATCCCAAGCTGTCGCGAGGATCAGAGTATTCCCATTGCCATTAATGACAACGGCATCATGTGTTGAAGGCCCCTCGGCGCCTGCGACCGCAGCTCCAGCCGTTCGGCCTCCGAGAGCAGAATTCAAACGTGATCGCGTGTCACGATTTCGTGAAGCTGGTTTCTGTTCGCCCTGATGGAGTGCGAGGTAACCTTCAATTCTGCCGCGAGCCAGAAAACGTTCCAGCAGTTCAATTTCCATGCAGGCAAGCTCGATAGCAATGGCGGTTTCACGATCCGCACTATTGTCGATTTGCAGAGCATGCGTTTTCCAGAAGCCTATCCCCTTATAACCGGCAGACAACGCCGTGTAGACACCCTGCTGAATCTGCTCCGGTTCCAGAAACGTCTGACGAAGTCCCAGATCGTCTCGCCAGGCTCGCTGCAATGCCGATGGCTCCGTTTGAACCCATGTCCACGGGCAGGAAATCTGGCCCGCATTCTGCTGGCGACGGATAAGTAAGTTTCGAAGAGAGCCAAAGGAAATATCTCGCCCGACAACATGCCGCCCGATTCCAACAAGGTCGATTTCCCGAGCAACTGAACCTTCTGACCCGGTGACATCAGCTATCTGCAGTCGCTGATACTTTCTGTCAGCGCTGCGAACTTCGCGAGACCATGCCAGGAGATGAGGTTGCTCCTCGGGAGAAACTCGAGTTCCTGTCAGCCAGGCTGACACATGAGGATACTGCTGATCGAGAGGTGGAAGTGATTGCAGCAGACGCGTATAGTCGCCGGGTTCGAATTCGGGATGGGGAGGGGTCGCGATGACTGCAATTCCTGCTTCATACAAACTCCTCGCACGATCCTGATCATTACTGTCCGGAACCCAGACTGAGTTCAGGCCGATTTGCTTCAGTGTTTGAATGTGCTCGGCATGATCCGGAGCCATCCTCATGACGACGGGTTTATGATCGAGCATGAGTCCTCCCAGCTCGACGTCAACAGGGACAAACCGTCTTTCGTTCTCCGAAGGTGAGGATTCAGGAGACGACTCCGAAACAAGCTTAATGAGAGACTCTGCAGGTGCGATGGTGGGGCCGGAGGAAACGACACCGAGATCAAAAAAAACCTCCCCGGGCGTCGCCTCTACGAACAGTACAAGACCTGTAATTATTGCCTGCTGCATGCGGATATCTGAGCTGTTCAACTCAGCGCGAACACGTCGGGTCTGTGCCTCAATCACTTTCCTTGTGGCTTCCACATGGAGAGTCTGCCACTGATCTGCCGCTGATAGTTTTTCACCGAGCAGAATAAGCTCAAGGGGCTTACCCGTTCTTGGATCAGCATGGTTTGGCAGCACCACCAGTAAACCCAGTTGAATGCCAATCACAGACGAGTGGATCCCGACAGAGGCCTTGTAGTCATTGTGAACTATCGATGCAGGCACACTGGTCCGGATTTGAAGATCTTCGGGCAAACGAGTGTTAAGCATTCGAAATCGCTGTACCGCCTCGCCGTCGTGGGCTGCGAGCTTTTGCTCAACCCGGGTGTTCCTTTGGGTTCCGATAACTGCCCACCTTGAAGGAACCGCTTCAGACAATGTCTCGTCGGCTGCAGTGAATGATGACAGCGTCAGTCCAAAGAGCACCGCTAATGTCAGAAACTTGCAACAGGAACGACGTAGGGCGGAAGCACTCCGCGAACCGAACGTGACATGCCTTCGGCTGTTCGCATTTTGCGGAAGCTGTGGTTCGAGTGAAGGATGAGAATTAGCTGACAACATTGAACATCCGTGCTCATTCTGTCTTTCAATCTTAATCTGCCGCAGACTGTCTGCAGGAAGTCAGAATGCTAGCGAAAGTCGCAGTTTTTACCGAGCCCAGATTTGTTGCTCCGGCTGGCTACGTGCTGGTTTATCCGGGGGTGAACCGACGGGATTCCCCAAAAATCGCCCGGTCGTGAGAGAATGGTGAGATTCTCCGTCAGACGTTGCAAAAAAACTGATGTCGGCCCGGCTATTTGCTTGTGATGAAGAATCATGGCGACAAGAATCTTTCGCATTGCCCGCGATATCGCAATTCGCGGACTCCCCCCTTCCCAGGATGTCTGCCATGACAGTTCAAAAGCGATTTAACGATACAGAGGCCGAAGCTTTACCAGTAGAAATGCTGGAATTGGGGCGTTTGATAGATTCTATGAAAGGACCGGAGCGAGAGAATCTGGTTCT
>CAIJTV010000199.1:0-2164 GCA_903823635.1 uncultured Planctomycetaceae bacterium | reverse complement strand
GAAAAGCTTGTTCGAGATCATTTCCCGTTGACTCCAAAGGGAATCATTGAGCACCTGAAACTTCGCCGCCCAGTGTTCCTGAAGACCGCTGAAGGCGGCCACTTCGGACGCTCCGGCGACGGCTTCACATGGGAAGCCACCGACAAAGCCGACGCACTCCGTAAGGCTGCGAACTGATTGTGCGAATCCCCAACCTGATGATTTAGTCGATCAGGAACAGGGTATAAGCATCATCGAGGCAGTCGGGAAACCTTCCGACTGTTGCATGCAACTCAGAAGCCCGGCTTTCCATAAAGCCGGGCTTCTCTTATTCTCCGCACAGTGTGAATTGTGGCCGGGTATTCGCAGGATACCTTTGGAAGTTCGCCTCGATCGTGGCCGTGCACTGAATATGTTGCGGGCACAGCCCGGGATTTCTCCGGCATGGATGCACGGTGATGACCAGAGAACAACAGCCTGATCAGCGAACGAACGAACTTCGGCCAGAAGTCCGCAAGATCATTTCGTCCGGAAAGCGGCCGACGATTGTGCGGTCTGGTTCCCGGCTTTCGGTCAGTGTTCTCACCTCGCTAAGTCTGATCTTCTTGTGGCTGTCCTTTACTCCGGTGGAGCTGTCGCCTCTTGCATGGATTGCACTGATCCCCATCAGTCAATTGCTCCGGCTGAGAACGCTCCCGAGCTTCAGCGGTTTGCTGATCTGGGCACTCTCCATTCTTTGGGCCACAGCCACTCTACAATGGATGCGTCTTGGTCATCCTTCCATGTTTCTGGCTCTCGCCGCTCTGGCCACCTATGTCGGGCTTTACATCCCGACGTTCGTCTGGCTGGGACGACGAAGTCTAATGGCTGGTCTGCCATTGTGGATCACTGTGCCTGTCGTCTGGACCGGCCTCGAGTACGCTCGAGCATACCTGCTGACGGGATTTTCCTGGTACTATCTCGGCCATAGTCAATATCGCTGGCTGTCATTGATCCAGATCTCTGACATCGTCGGAGCTTACGGAGTTTCATTCCTGATCGCGCTGGTTTCCGGAGCACTCGCGCAGCAGATCCCGCTGGCATGGCTACGGCGGTGGAAACTTGATGTCGACGAATCCGCGACGGACACCTTCTCTCTGAAACCACTTATCGTTTCCGCACTTTTGCTGATCGGAGTTCTGACTTACGGAGCCTTTCGCAAAACTCCACCGGAGCAATTTCCTCCGGGTCCAGCGATGGCGCTGATCCAGGGAAACTTCACACCCGAGTTAAAGCATGATCGCAACGAATTTCTGACTCGGTTTCGCGTGCACGATGCCTTGACCGCCCACTCTGTTTCTCTGCAACCAGACGTCATCGTCTGGCCGGAAACGATGTTTTCGTGGGCAGAGAAAAGTGCGGCCGAAGGAGTAACGGATGAAGACATTCTTTCGCAGATTCCGGTTGAGGAATTAAGTTACTACGGCAATCAGGCGGGTGTGCTTGTCGAGCCGTTCCGGACTCGTGAAGTGCAACAACGACTGGAAGAGTTTGCCCAGTCCTACGGGGCGGCCATTATCATGGGCCTCGAAGCGAACGTGGCCGAAAAACATGATCTGAAGACATTCAACGCAGCCGCATTTGTCAGACCAGATCTTGGATACAGCGGTCGCTATGACAAAATTCATCGAGTGATCTTCGGAGAATACATTCCTCTTCGAAGTGTCTTTCCGTGGCTTTCCGATTTGACTCCATTCGGGGCCAATTTTGGAATTGATGCCGGTACGGAAATGAAAATGTTCGAGTACGCCGGATTTCGTATCGTCCCAATGATTTGCTTCGAGGATACCGTTCCGCATCTCACACGCAGAATGGCGGCCCGGAAGGACTCAGAGGGTCGTGAATGTGACGTTCTGGTCAACCTGACCAACGACGCGTGGTTTCGAGGTTCAAGCGAACTGGATCAGCATTTGATCACCGGAGTATTTCGCAGCGTTGAAACTCGTGTGCCTCTGGTTCGATGCGTCAACGGAGGAATCTCTGCCTTCATCGATGGTAACGGACTCGTTCGCGAGCCGGACAAAATCCTTGTCATGAAAGAACCTCTGGAGGGATTACACGCCGAGGTCTCAGAAGTCAAAGGCATGCGTGATCCATCCACAGGAGCGTGGCGACGTCAGTTCAACGGAATCATCTTCGGCCAGGT
>CAIJTV010000198.1:0-6426 GCA_903823635.1 uncultured Planctomycetaceae bacterium | reverse complement strand
CTCCGTGGAAGGCACCGAATTCTCACGAATCCGGCTACCAGGCAACATCTCACTACCTGCCCGCGTGCGGCCACTTCCAGAGTAATACTCCGCGACTACTTCGCAGGGACTCGCCAGCCGTCAGGAATCCTGGCCCCTTTGCGGACGACCACGATTCCGTCACGCACGACAACTTCCCCGCAGTCACATTCCGGCCCCGGCGCTTCACTGGCGACGATTCTGGCGTTGCGGCCGATACAGACGTTCTTGTCCAGCATGGCGCCGTCAATGAAGGCTCCGTCGCCGATGCCCCAAACCGGTGTGGCATCGCCAAGCGCGTACAACTGATCGTCGGTGGTCGGATAGAAGTCCGCACCCATGACCACAGTGTTCTTCAGAGTCACATTCTTGCCGATATGAGTTCTCATACCGACAACACATTTTTCGATAATCGTCGAAGTTCCGATGAAGCAACCGTCCGCAATCAGGCTGTCACGAACAGTGCAGGAACCCATGCGAGTCGATGGCAGAAATCGCGGGCGAGTAAAAATGGGGGCTCGGCGATCGGCGAACTGGAACGGAGGATTCGTATCGGTCAGAGCAAGGTTTGCATCGTAGAAGGCTTTGATCGTTCCGATGTCTTCCCAATAGCCATCGAACAGATGCGTCTGCACGTGATGATTTTTGATCGCCAGAGGAAAGATGTCTTTGCCGAAGTCTTCGTGGTCCGTTGATTCCAGAAGATCAACCAGCAGATCGCGGTTCCACAGATAGATGCCCATGCTCGCCAGATATTCGCGGCCATTGGATTCGATACCCATCTTGTCGATCCACTCGGCCGGTGTTCGAACTTTGGCGAGTGAAGCATCGTCTTTTGGCTTTTCGACGAATCCCGTGACTTTGCCAGTGCCGTCAAGCTGCATGATCCCAAAGCCGCGGGCTGCGTCCGCATGAACCGGAACCGTGGAGATCGTCACGTCCGCATTGGCGTTCACGTGAGTCGCCAGCATCTCCTTGAAGTTCATACGATACAGCTGGTCGCCGGAAAGAATCAGGACATATTTGATCCCGTATTCTTTGAGGAAGCGAACCTGTTTTCGTACCGCGTCGGCAGTTCCCTGATACCAGTTTGAACCGTCAAGAGTCTGCTGAGCCGCCAGGATTTCGACGAAGCCGTTATGGAACAGGTCGAAATTATAGGTCTGGCGAATATGTCGGTGAAGGCTGACGGAATTGAACTGCGTCAGAACATACATCCGATTGATGTCACTGTTGATGCAGTTGGAAATTGGGACGTCGATCAGTCGGTACTTGCCCCCGAGTGGCACGGCGGGCTTCGAACGATACTCCGTTAACGGCAGCAATCGAGTTCCCTTGCCTCCCCCGAGAATCAGGCAGACGACATGACGCATAAACTCATCCCTGTTGGCAATTAGCGACTTGCAGCGGCAACTTCACACTGTGCCGCAGCTTACCGAATTCCCTCAAATCAGGAAGCGCCGGCGGCTCAGCATCTCGCCGCTGAGAGCCATTTTCGCAACACAGCAGCTGAACATTCGCAAACTGTGCTAACCCGCGCAAAGATTGTTCCATATAGCACAGTTTTAGAGCAATTAGCGCTTAACGACGCACTCATCATGATTCAGTAAGGCTTGTGCAAGGACTGTGGCCGCGGCGATTTTGGCGGCACCGATGGATGCATCTGGTGGCTTCTGACCGATCCTGATCAATTGGTCGGCCTCGGTCGGATTCGCTTCAAAATGCTTAAGCTGTTCCTCATAAAGTCGAACAAGAATCTCCTGCTCTTTGGCGTCAGGATGACGACTCAGGCAGCGCAGGCAACCCTGATCGACCATCCGGGCCGGTTCGCCGTTGGCGTCGCGGTGCAGTGTTTCACCCAGCACGCGAGCCGCTTCAACGTATTGAATACCGTTCAGCAAAATCAGAGCTTGCAGCGGAGAATCCGTACGTTCTCGTTTCGCCGTACAGACCGCTCGACGAGGCGCGTCAAAGGCCACCATAGCCGGTGGCGGCCCGGTACGACGCCAATTCGTGTAGAGACTGCGACGATAAACTCCGTCCCCGCCACTGGCCGCAGCGGGCTTGAAGGATTCCGTCATCTCATAAGGATTTACCGGCGCACCGCCGATCGCGGGATTGAGAAGTCCGGCGGCCGCCAGAGCATTATCGCGAATCATCTCCGCTGATAATCGAAAACGAGGTCCTCTGGCTAGCCACTCATTGTCAGGATCGTCGGTCATCGTTTGCTGATCGGCAATGCTGTTCTGCTGATAGACGTCGGTGAGCACGATGGTGCGAACCAGTTGCTTCATATCCCAGCCACTGCTGATCAACTGGGCGGCAAGAGCATCCAGTACTTCCGGGTAAAGAGGTCGAGCGCCCTGGCTGCCGAAGTCTTCGGATGTTCGAACCAGTCCTCGCCCAAAAATGCTCTGCCAGACCCGATTGACGGTGACTCGAGCAGTCAACGGATGTCGAGGATCAGTCAACCAGCGAGCCAATCCCAGTCGATTCTTAGGAGCGTCCTCAGGAAATGGTGACAAAGCCGCGGGAGTGCCAGCTGTCACTTCATCTCGACGCTGAGCATACTCGCCGCGAAACAGCACGTAGGCCTTTTTCGGCTCTGGTAACTCTCGCATCACCATGATTTCTTTCAGGCCGTCGTTGAACTTTGCAAGCTCACTGCGAGCTGTCTGCAAAGCCGTCTGGTGCGCGGTCCATTCTGGATCCTGTGCCAGCAGGAAATGCTCAAATAGCTGATTGCGAAGTGACTCGTTAAGTGTATCCGCTGAAGCCTGCAAGTTGAGTGTCGCACTAGCGACGTCAAACGTACTCAGAGTCTCCAGTTGACTGAGGTTACGACTGAAGACTCGAAAATCGTCAATCATCCCGCCTTTGAAACCACGGTCACGGAATCGTTCGCCCAGAGCAATGTTATCGCCACCACCGCCGGTGATCTCACGTGACAACTGGTCTTTAATGATTGCTGTGCTGGCTGGTTGTCCGTTTACAAATATCGCAAGCCCCGCCGCTCGGCTGCTGCCATCGGACGAGACGACAACGTGTGTCCAATCACCCGGAGTCAGAGGAGTCTCAGCGGCGATTGAAGCGGCATTGCCCGGCCAGAAGTGGATCAGAGACCATTTAAGTCGGCCATCTTCGATTAGCAATTCATAGCCTCGACTGGCCGCATCGGTCCATGCTCTTGATCGATGAAACACGACGGCTCGTTCTTTAACATCCGGAGTCTTCAACCACAGCGAAACAGAAAACGGCTCTTCGCGTCGGAAGTTGCCAAGGGGCAGATCAACCGGATCATCACCCGTGAATTCAATCGCGTTTCCCTGATGTCCCGGCGTTAACTTATTCTCGCCGCGAATGTTTGCCGGACTTCCGCCTGCGATCGCACTGGCGAGCTTGTCACCATCCTGAGTTTCGAATTCATAGCGCGCGAGTTCCGGGAGGATCATTTCCGTTGTCGAACGCTCCGGCTTCATAAGCCACGCCTCAAATGCGGCTCGTCGAGATTCGCGAAACTCCGCAGACTTCGTTTCGATCTCAGCAACCGCAGTCTGCAGCTCATTCAAACGCTGCTTGCCGGCGGCATCAGTCATCGTTAACGCAGGCGTTGGCGGGGAGTTAGTAAAGTAGGAGTAAAGTCCCGCTTCGTCGACGTTCTGAAAAATTGAAAAGAGCTGATAATACTCCTTCTGAGTGATCGGATCATACTTGTGATCGTGACAACGAGCACATTCGAAAGTCAGCCCCAGGAATGTCGTGGCAAACGTCTGGACTCGGTCACACACGTATTCGACTCGGTATTCTTCCTCGACGCTGCCACCCTCAGACTCCTGCTGATGCAGCCGGCTAAATGCCGTGGCAAGGATCTGGTCATCACTGGCATTTGGCAACAGGTCACCCGCAATCTGCCAGGTGATAAACTGATCGAACGGCATATTGTCATTAAACGATTTGGCAACCCAGTCCCGCCATGGCCACATCTCACGTTCTCGATCCACCTGAAAACCATAGCTGTCTGCGTACCGAGCGGTGTCGAGCCAATCGACGGTCATGCGTTCGCCATATTGAGGCGTCGAGAGCAGGCGGTCGATGAGTTTTTCAGTGGCATCTGCAGATTGATCAGCGACAAAAGCCTCAACGTCTTCGACTCGTGGCGGCAGCCCGGTCAAATCAAAGCGGAGGCGTCGAATCAAAGTCGACCGATCTGCAGAAGGCTGCAGCTTCAGTCCTCGAGCGGCCAAGCCGTTGCGAACAAGCTCATCAATCTTCCGAGCTGTTTCCTGCGGTGACGTCTTGAGCTTCACGGCCTGCTGATCCAGAGGGATAAACGACCAGTGTCCTTCGTATTCCGCGCCTTGTTCGATCCATTTCTTCAGAGTCGCCGCCTCCTGCTCGGTAAGCTTTCCGAGTTTGGCGGATGGTGGTGGCATTTGCAGGTCGGGGTCGTCAGTCGAAATTCTTTTGAGGATCTCGCTTTCGGAAACGTTGTCGAGGTTGATTGCGCCCTTGCTGACGGCAACCTCTCTGACATCCAGTCGCAGGTCTGCTTCACGTTTGGCGTTATCGGGACCGTGACAAAAGAAACATTTGTCGGATAGGATCGGCCGAATGTCGAGGTTGAAGGTCACACTGTCATCAGCAACAGCGTCTGATGCAACCACGCAAAGAGCCAATAGGAACACGATTCGTGACATGGGATGCCTCGAAGGCGAGAATTGAAGATCTGGTGAGGATCAGACGTACGATGCTATGCGTCTTCGTAGAGCCCGTTCGGAACATCTCCAATTTAGCCCACGGTCATCCTCAAAGCGAGCGCCGAGTTGCGGAGTCTCATGTGCGATTCTTTGTGAGTCAAAGCGGGCGGGTGACGTTAATCTCGTGATTTTCTCAACAGCCTCTTAAACTTGTTGGTTTCGTAGACAGCAAGCGAGCCGCAATCTTTCCTGAGCACCTTTGCACTTTCGGTGGGTTCGCTCCACAATGGATTGCCTGCTTTCATTACCACTGCAATCGCTCTGCAGTACTTTGTTGCTGAGAAATGCTATGACGCGGTCTGCTCTTGTTCAGCTTTTTATAGCCTGCGGTGTTGTCGCAGCACTTTGTCCGTCTTTGATTCTGCTGGCCGAAGAACCGCAGGCAAGTCAGCTCCTGCCAAATACGACAGTGGCCTATCTGGAGATTGCTCAGCCTGTCACGATTCTGAACACAGTGCTGGATCATCCATTGAGTCAGCGAGTGCAGGCGATGGATGTTTACAAGAAGGCTCAGATGTCTGAGGGCTTTCGCGGATTTCTGACCGGAAGAAAGTTTTTTGAGCTTCAGATCGGTGCCGACTGGCGTCCTGCGATTGACGCTCTGACATCGCGAGGGATTTATGCGGGGTACGATGCTGCGACTCAGGGAGCGGTGTTGCTGGTGCGTGGCAAGGACGAAGCCACGATGGAGAATTTTCGAGCGAAGATTCTTGAGATGACTCGATTGAGCGGCGGCGAAAAAGGCGAGCCGGTGGAATACCGTGAGTTGCTCATTTATCGCCTTGAAAAAGGTGGAGCAGCCGTCGTGCGCGACTGGCTGATTGTCACGAATAAATCAGAGCTTGGGAAGAGTGTTGTCGACCGACTGCTGGATTCCGGCGAAGGCAATGCTTCTCAGGATGACGCCGCAACGCTGGCCGGCAACACGGATTTCCTGGCCGCTCAGAAGATGCGTTCAAAGGAAGCTGATGCCTGGGGATTCGCCAACTTGAATGCTGTTCGTGAGGCTGGCGGCGCGAAAAAGTTGTTTGAAGGCAAGGCCGAGAATCCATTGGCGGAGCTTTTGATCGGAGGCATTCAGAGTACTCTCAGGCATTCACCGTATCTGACTGCGGATCTGGAGGTCGCTTCTGGTGGAGTCAAGCTGCAGTTTTCAACGCCGTGGCAGAGCGATTGGATTGCTGAAGAACGAGCGTATTACTTTGGGCCGGATAGCGATGGTTCCGCTCCGTCGTTGCCTGAGGTGCCGGGCACTCTGGTGACACTCTCGACGTATCGAGATATCTCACAGATGTGGTTGCGAGCAGGTGATCTATTCGATGAGCAAACGAACGATCAGTTGGCGGAAGCGGACAGCAATTTGTCGACAGTCTTTGCCGGGCGAGATTTTGGTGAAGAGATTCTGGGATCTCTGGAACCACAGATCGGGCTGATGGTTGTGCGTCAGTCGTTTGAGAATAAGACACCGGTCCCTGCGATCAAGTTGCCGGCCTTTGCTCTGGTGATGAAGCTTCGAGATCCGGAAACCATGCGGTCAGAGTTGCGGCGTACGTTTCAAAGTGCGATCGGCTTCTTTAACATCGTGGGAGCTCAACAGGGAAATCCTCAACTGGAAATGGAAATGCAGAAGAACGGAGACGTCGACATGATT
>CAIJTV010000197.1:0-4646 GCA_903823635.1 uncultured Planctomycetaceae bacterium | reverse complement strand
TTGGCCTTGTTCGCGGTCTTTTTCGTATGGCAGTTTCCGCATTTTCTGGCCATTGGCTGGATTTATCGGGATGATTACCAGGCGGCTGGCCTGAAAATGCTGCCTTCGTTTCATGATGAGGGACGGCGGACGGGCTGGGTGGCACTCGTGTACGCGGTTGCCTTCGTACCTGTCAGTTGTCTTCCACGTTTCGTGGGGCTTGCCGGTTCGGGATATCTTGCTGCGGCGTTGGTGCTGTCGCTGGGTTATCTCTGGTTGACTATCCGGTTTTTTATGTCACGCACCAACGTCACTGCCCGACAGTTGATGGTTGGTTCATTGATCTGTCTTCCTGCGATGTTGATTTGTCTGGTCGCCGATTATCTTCGGCTGGTCTCGTTGTCCTGAATTCGTCTCACCTGCTGAGACGGACTTTTTGAATTGCCTTGAACGCCATGTCACATACTGCAGCACCTCCGGCCCTGAAGATGGGGATCCCCATTCCGAACTCAAAGCTCGGACTGTGGCTTTTCCTCGGTACAGAAATCATGTTCTTTACCGCGTTCATCGGCTCTTACATTGTGTTGCGACTGGGGTCTCAGGGCTGGCCAGTGGATCCTAAAGATACTCACATCAACGTATTGCTTGGCGGGGTCAACACTTTTGTGCTGATCGTCTCCAGTTATTTGGTCGTTGTGGCGCACGAAGCCATGGCCCAGAAGAACTTCGGGAAGGCTCGCACGTACCTGACGGGAACAATGATCCTGGCCGTTCTGTTCCTTGGGATTAAGTCGGTTGAATATCTTGGCAAGATTCAGCACGACATTGTGCCGGGGCATATCGCTGAGACGCCAACACAGGCGATCAGTAAGGTAAGCCGTGAAATGGAAGTTGTCGTCCGAAATCGGTTCCGCGAGTACACCGATGGTGGTGCGGTTATTACTGAGCGTCCAAACGACATCGTCAATGTCGTGAATCTGATCGCAGCTATTCCTGACGGGAAGCCGCCTGAAGGAATGGCAGATTATGTCTTCCGTGAGTATCAGGCGACGGCTCCGGCCGATCTGGAACTGTTCCGCAAGTGGATGAATCTGCATCAGCACATTGTGGCTAATGTTTCGCTGACCGTGCCTGCTCTGCCGGCTGAATACCTCGCCGCGCGTGACAGTCTGAAAGAAGGCGACAAGTTTCCGGAATTGAAGTATGAGGAAGTCAAAGACCTGCTGAAGGAGATGAAGGCTAACGAACAGTATGGTTCGTATGTCAGTGCCGGCGTGTTCGATCCTCATCCGATCGTGTACGGGAATATCTTCGCTTCGTGTTACTTTCTGATGACCGGCTTCCACGCGGTCCACGTTATCGTGGGCATGATTCTGTTTGCTGTCGTTCTTAAGCAAGGCAGCGGACTGAATGAGAAGTGGACCGACTTTTTGGAGAATAGTGGTCTGTACTGGCACTTCGTGGACCTTGTCTGGATCTTCCTGTTCCCGATGCTGTATATCATCTGAGGTCGTCTCACGTCGGCTGTGTCTTTGGCTCAGAAGCTGTTTTGTTCCTGAATGGGTTTCCAATGTCTCACGATGATCACGCCACTCATCACGTCAACTATCTGGCCATCTTCTTTGTGCTCTGCGGATGCACAGCGTTGTCTGTGATTTTTGACGTGTTGCATATGCCAAAGCCAGTCACGATTGTTCTGGTGTTGGCGGTGGCCTGTGCTAAAGCAATGTGCGTGATGATGTATTTCATGCACCTTAAGTTTGAGGGCAATTGGAAGTACGTTCTGCTGGCCCCGACGACGATTTTGTCCATCGGACTTCCACTTGCTTTGTTTCCGGACATTGGACGATCGTACTACATCAGTGTTGCTCCCCAGACAGGCGTCTGGGCCCCTGAGATCAGTGATTTCGAATCTCACGAGGCTTCACATGCTGAAGTACCGGCCGCCGAACCAGAAGCTGCGCCAGCGGAGTAAGTTCGAGGTTAGACTTTTGAAATTTCTTCAGCCCGGCCTCCTCTGGACGCCGGGCTTGTTTTTTCTGGCGTGAAGCCATGCCTGCGACTGTGATCAACGCCGAATCTCTTAGCTACTCCTATGGTGAGCGCACGGCGCTGAGAGAACTGACCTTTTCCGTTGGGGAAGGATGCCTGTTTGGTCTTCTGGGGCCGAATGGTTCGGGCAAGACAACTCTGTTTCGATTGCTAAGTACGCTGATCCCCGTTCAGAAGGGCCGCCTTGATATCTGCGGGCATGATGTGTCTGCAAATCAGGATGAGGTCAGGAAGCAGCTGGGCGTCACGTTTCAATCCCCTGCCGTTGACGTGCGCTTAACGGTACGGGAAAACTTGAGTTGCCATGGACGTATTTACGGCCTTCATGGATCATTGCTGCGTGAGCGATTGGCGTTGATGCTGGAGCGATTCGGGCTCGCCGATCGGGCTTCCACTCTCGTTGGACAATTATCCGGAGGCTTGAAGCGCCGGGTTGAGTTAGCGAAAGGATTGATGCACAGTCCGCGTGTTCTGCTGCTGGATGAGCCGACATCGGGCCTCGATCCTCGCGCTCGCCAGGATTTCTGGGACTTGGTGTTGAATCATGTTCGCGGTTCAGGCACGACTGTTGTCGTAGCTACGCACCTGATGAGTGAGGCGGAATTGTGTGATCAACTGCTGCTTCTGGATCAGGGGCAGAAGGTGACTGAGGGGAGTCCGGTGGAGTTGCAAAGCCGACTTGCTGGCGAGCGATTAACTTTACGAATGCGTGATGCCGCCGCAGTTCAGACAGCGGTTGAGAAGGCCGTCAATTCAGCGGTGATGGTTTCGGGAAATCAGCTCTCTGTTCGAGTGAACGATCCGGCCACGCAGATCACTATTCTGCTGAACCAGTTTCGCAATGAGATACTGGGGCTTGAATTGACTCGGCCATCGCTCGACGACGTCTTTCTGGAACTGACAGGTCGTTCACTTCTGGTTTCGGGAGACGCCCATGCATAGCGGAGCCATTATTGCGCTGACACAGCGTGAACTGATTCGGTTTCTTCGCCAACGAACTCGTATCATTGGCGCTGTTGGTCAGCCTGTCATTTTTTGGCTGCTGTTCGGGGCCGGCTTGAGAACATCATTTCGACCTCCGTCGTGGGCCGCTGGTCTGACGCATGACGTCACCTACCAGGAGTACTTTTTGCCCGGAGTCGCGACTCTGATTGTCCTCTTCACCGCGATCTTTTCGACGATTTCAATCATTGAAGATCGACGCGAAGGATTTCTCCAGGGAGTGCTCGTCGCACCGGTTTCGCGTCTGGCGATTGTGCTCAGCAAGATTTCCGCCGGGACCATTCTGGCCATTCTGCAGGCCGGCCTGTTCCTGCTTATTGGTCCGATGTTATCGTGGATCGGGGCGGGGGCCGACATTCATGTCTCATGGTCGCTGAGTCGAATGCTGATGGCGGCCGTGTTTCTGATTCTGATCGCCGCAGAACTGACCGCACTGGGCTTTGTAATTGCCTGGCCGATGAACTCGACACAGGGATTTCATGCCATCATGAGTATTTTCCTGATGCCGATGTGGCTGGTTTCAGGAGCATTTTTTCCTGGTGGCGATTCCGGTTGGTTGTTCTGGTTGATCCGCATCAATCCATTAACCTATGGAGTCGCCGGCTTGCGGCGACTGTTGTATGAACAATCGCTGCCTGTCACCCCCGAGCTGCCGTCGATGCTAACATGCCTGAGCGTGACAGTGTTCGCGACGATCGTGTTGATCGTTGTCTCCGCGAAACTTGTTTCCCGAGCTAGCGCCAATAACGCGGCGTAGTAGAACGTGCCGTTCCTGAGCTTGTGACTGTTCAGGGGCCGATGCTCAAAGACTTACCTGATTGCTTGGGCCGGCCCGGTTTCGATGTTTGCGGAACGGATGCCATTCATTGCTGAGAAGTCCGGGCTACGCTGAGTGTTGTTCGTGTGTGAGCCGTGTAGCACTGTAATCTGAAGTTGAGCGTCCCGATGAGCATCGATGCAGATTTCCTGTGGGGCGTCTGAATGCAGGACCAGGAATGCAGTGCCACAAAGTTTACGTCGGGCCGTTTCATTGCCTGCGTGCTTCAAGCTGCCGCAATCGACACGTGAACGCAACGGTGAAACGGCATCGTGGTCGACGCAGGCCTGTCGGATTGACCATTCTCGGAATAGCTCGGAGAAAGGCGCTTTAGCCATCGTTGCAATGGCTTGATCAAACTCCGTGGAATGATGCAGGAGTTCTCTGAGCGCATTCGCGTCAGCCAGGTGTTGCTGAAGGAAAGTGACACCGGCAACACGACTGCCGGCTCGCCGAGATATCAGGAAATGATCATCGTCTTTTAGAATGATCGGACACTGGGCGGGATTTTGACGGAACGCGATCTCTCTGGCCGCGAAGCCAGCCGGGGCTGAGCAGAATTGACGCTCAACCCAGTGTGCCGCAGCTTCGTTCAGCCATGACGGAACTGCATGATCCTTCAGCGGTGAATCATGCGCAGCTTCATGACGAATGCAGAACACGGCGGCGTGAGTCAATTCATGCGCCAGTAAGGCTCGCAATTGTTCCTGCGGAGGAAGGTTCTGATCCAGATACAGGATATCGCCGGTTAGCGAGTTCTGATCGCATTCCGTAAAGTCATGGCGACGCACACAGC
>CAIJTV010000196.1:0-2967 GCA_903823635.1 uncultured Planctomycetaceae bacterium | reverse complement strand
TGTGCGGTTCGCACATCGTGGCCCGAGGCCTTGAGCAACATCAAAAATCCCAGCACGGTGTCCACGTTGTCATCCACGACAAGAACTTTGAGGTTAGTGGCGAGTGGTGAGTGCTGAGTGGTGAGGGAAGACGCATTCTGTGTCTCGCCACTCGCCACTTGCCACTCTTCACTCATCATCGGCAGTCGCACGACGAACTCGCTGCCTTCACCCAGTGTGCTGAACGCTTCAACCTTGCCGCCATGCAACTCGGTCAATCTTTGAACGAGAGCGAGGCCGATTCCCAAACCGCCCTGAGACCGATCGAGCGATCGATCGGCCTGCGTAAACAGATCGAAAATATGTGGAAGCAACGCCGGAGAAATCCCAACACCCGTGTCGCGAACTCGGATAACGACGGAGGAAGTGGTGAGTGGCAAGTGGTTAGTGGCGAGAGAGGGGGCAGGAGTGGTTAGTGGCAAGTGGTTAGTGGTGAGGGACGGATTGGACGTTGCTTTCTCGCCACCCGCCACTCGCCACTCATCACTTTTCTCTTTCTCGCCACTCGTCACTCGCCACTCTTTTCTCCAGCGCGCGTCGAAGGCCCGATAGCATCCGACTGATTTCCGCCGACACCGTGAGCAGCGAATCCAGGGTTGATTGATTGAGCAGGCCCACTCGTTGACTGAGAAGCAAGTGTGTTTCGACTTCCATCAGCGATCCCCTCGCCACGCTCAGGAAGTTCAGGAATTCCTTCGTGTGCTGACGTCCCTGCCCCTCCGCGATGTTGGCTGGCACCGACGCTGCCGCTCTGCGAATCTGGCTGGTTAATCCGAAGAGTTCCTCCCTGGGAAAACTCTTCGTCGCCGCGTAACACTGCTCCGCCAGACTCATCGCTGCCTGCCAGACCTTGAGTTCTCGGTAGTGCTGCACTGTCATGGCGGGGCTTGCGCTCCTTGTGGTCTCTACTCTACCACACTTTTCAAGCGCCTACTTTCTTTGGGGAATTCCACTCGTCACTCGCCCCTCGCCACTCTTCTCCTTCTCGCCACTCGTCACACCTCCAGCAAATCGTCGACAAGATGCTGAAGTTGCCCCACCTGACGTTCGATGATTCCACGAGCCTGTTGCTGAGTTCGATTCTCGCTGGACTTCTGCAAACCCAGAAGCTGGACTGCGTTGGCGATCGGAGCGAGCGGACTACGCAGCTCGTGACTGAGCATCGCCAGAAACTCGTCCTTGCGACGATGGAGATCGGACAGCTCGGAGGCCTGCGACAACATTTGCTTCTCGAGCCGTCGTCGTTCGGAGATGTCGCGAATATTGCACTGGATGACGGGGTGATGGCCTTCCTCGTACTTGTTCGCCACCATTTCGACCGGATGTTTCATGCCGAGACGATCCTCCAGCGGCAAACTTTCGTACCGAATTGAACCGAGTTCGTCGAGCTGCTGCATGGCCGACACGCTGGCCTGTTTGTCTTTCAGGAAACCGATTTCCCAGAGTTCTTTTCCCAGGAAATGTTCGGCCGGATAGTCGAGAAGCGTCGTCAGGAACGGATTGACTTGTGTGATCTTGCGAGTGATTGCGTCGAGGATCAGAATTCCATCGTGTGCCGCTTCGAAGAGTCGACGAAAGCGAGTTTCCGAGTCTTCCAGTTTCGACCGCGCTCGTTTCGTGTCTGTGATGTCCACGTGACTGATAACGACGCCCGAGTTTCCGTAACGCATGCGATTCGCGTGCATCGCATACCACTTGTCTCTGTCAGGAGCGGGACAGGAATACTCCGCAACGAATTCTGCACGAGAACCGTTCAGCACCGCTTCCAATCCCTCAATGGCCGCAAGACTGTGCGGTGTGCCTTTAACGATGGAATTACGGCAGAGATCAAGATAATTTAGACCAACCGACGAAGCATCCATGGCACCGCCGTTTTCAACCGCCAAAAAATCCCACGGTTTGTTGACCGCAAGGATATTGCTGAGGTCGTCAAGGACGACAACGTGCTCCGGAAGTGAATCGAGAACACCTCGCACAAATTCTCCGCCGGCTCGCACGATTTCGGAGGCATTCTTTTCGGCCGTCACATCGAACGATGCGAGCATCGCATGGGCCGGATGTCTGTCGGCACCTTCACCCTGGAAGAAAACCTGCTTTCGCACTCGTAGCCAATGAACTTCGCCGTTGGGCCAAACTACGCGATGGTCCATGGCAAACCAGCCCTCGCCTGTCGGCGAAAGAGATTCAGCAATGCGGCGCTGCAGTTCCGGGATGTCGTCCGGATGGAACGTGCCGTGAACTGCAGCTCGGGGCACGGTCAGAGCCAGTGCGGAAAGCCCCAGCTCAGCTTCGAAGAATTCGTACTTCCGATCCGACCCGCGAAGCATCATCTGTCTGAGATCGGCTCGGCCGTCCGGGTCATCCTCAACGATCAGTATCCGCTGATTCGAAATGCTCATACTCGATCATCGCTTTCGGGAAATGACAGAACGGTGTTCGTTAGCCAATAGGAAAAAATGATTTGCAGGATTTGCAAATGGGCCGGATGACTCACCGGTTTCAGGTGATACGCATTGGCTCCGTGCTTGTAGCAAAAGCCCACATCGCGGGCAGCGCCAATGCGGAAACGGTCGAGGCAGCGTGACCTGCAATGCACAGTCCGACCGGCGAGCGCCGATCATCTCCAGAGCTTCCTGAATCACCTCATTCAGGTCCACAGTTTCCAGTTCGAGAGCCGATCGGCCCACGCGTGAGAAATGCAGCAGTGAATCGAGCAAACTGTCCATTCGAACGGTCAACCGCATCAGGTTCTCGACTCGCTTGTGATTCTCCGTGTCCAGGAACTTCGCCGACTCCAGCAACTGATGTGCGTACTTATGGATTCCTCGAAGAGGTTCTTTGAGGTCATGCGATGCCACGTAGGCGAATGCATCCAGCTCGTCGTTGCTGCGTGTCAGGTCAGCATTCAATTCGGTCAGGCGTTCCGCG
>CAIJTV010000195.1:0-2213 GCA_903823635.1 uncultured Planctomycetaceae bacterium | reverse complement strand
GGTATTGCAAATCCAAAGTTCACCGTTGAAAAACGCAAGTACCGCTTCTCGATCCTGGTTCACAGCAATGCTCGTGCATTTGCGATGCAGTTGCGAACGGCCGACCATCGAATGGCTCAGCCATTCATGCAAATTGGCTACGATTCGTGGTTGTATCCCAAGCCAATCATGCAGGACTACGCGTTGCAGATGCCAGCCAAACGCATCGACATCATCGTTGACTTCAAGGATCTGGCCGATCGTGGGATTCGTGAAGTGTATCTGGAAAATATCCTGCCCCAGATCGACGGCCGTGGACCTCGCGGGACGGCTGATGTCAGCCAACTGTTAGCGAATGGCACAATCCTGAAAGATGGCGAGGCTGGCGAACAGATCATGAAGTTCATCATCACTGATGAACCAGTCCATGGTGGCAAGCCGGACCTTGCGATCACAATGGATACGGAACTGCGACCACATCGCAGGATTCTGCCGGAAGAAGTGGTGAAGACTCGCGTGATCTCCTTCCACCGCCAGCAGGGTGCCTGGAAAATCAACGATGTGTTCTATGACACCAACGTTGGTAATGTGACTCCAACTGTCGGCAGTGCCGAACGCTGGATTCTGCGTAACAACGGTGGTGGCTGGTGGCATCCGGTCCACATTCACCTGGAAGCTCATCAGTGGCAAAAGATTAATGGCCAGACACCGGCCCTGCAGGATCAGTTCAAGCAGGATACAACGATTCTGGGCTCAGGTGATGAAGTGGAGATGTTCATGAAGTTTAGAACATGGATCGGCGGCTTTGTGTTCCACTGTCATAACCTGGAACATGAAGACATGCGAATGATGTTCAATATGGACCCAAGACTTCTGCCAACAGAAGCTCCACAGCAGTCTCAAAACCTGTTCCCATAACATCTGAACAGGCTCTGGATTGAACTGGACAATAACACGAGACGCTCGGGCAGAGCTTGCTCTGCCCGAGCATCTTCAATGGGAGGCAATACTTACAAACGGCTTTTACTGGCGAATTGATAATCTCTCTCTTGATGATTCCTTAACCGGTGACGATTTCTCGCGGAGACACCACAGCCAACTTCACGTTTGCTTCTCACGAGATTCCGTCAGTCTGTGAACCTTGCACTGTTCACAACCTTTTCGATGCCCGAGCAGTGACTTCACTGCTCGGGTACTTCCCCTCTGCTCAAGAAGAATGAGCTTCTCGTTATAAATACGTGATCTGCATCCCGGCATGGCCCGAGCTGTCCCCGACCATGAGTCTGCCAACAGCCAAGGCCGCTATAACGCCCACGAAATCAGGCCGAATTTTCCGATTCTTCCGCCCCAGGGGACCGCAAGGATTTCCAACCACTTTGAGAAGTGGAAGGTACTCCTGAGGAAACCCGTGCAAGAGAATAGGGAAATCCGGACGCCTGCATTTCGTCTATTTGCATTTTAACCCAGCGTCATTCCATGACCGCGTTTCTTAATTTGATTCTCTCAAGAAACATGACGGACAGAATTGCTTCCAGGGCAATGATGAACCCATAGACATAGATGGTTGTTACGGGTTGCGGTGGTCTCAGTGGTTGCACAGACCAGCAAAGATTCGTGCCAAAGGTATCTGTTCATTCGCCACCTGGGCATGAACACATTTGAAGACGCCCCCTCTCCAAGTTGCCTTCTCCATCTTTCAGCGGCTGCTGTCAAAAGTAGTTCCCGTGCATTGCTCCTTTGGCTTTCAGGCCAGGGTGTGAATGTTCTCGAGCTGCCCGAAGGCTGCAATCCGTCTGACTGAAGTTCTGCAATCAAGCATAGGGACAGTTTAATCGATTCCGCGGATGGTGTGGTGCCGTCCTGGTCTCGAAAACTGATCCTTCGAACTGCCCGTGATCGAGCGACACGTGCAGTGTGGAATCATTTCTAAAGTGCAACAGGGAGAGTTAAGGTGAGAACTACGATGTGGAGTCGGAAGTTGCTGCGGCAGCTTGTGACATGGGTGTTGTTGGTATGTTTGGTGTCGTCATCGTTTGGGTTCGATGACAAACGAACCACAGGCATGACGGTCGTTGCCGTCGATGACAAGGGACAGGAAACCGAGCTCAAAGCTGGGTTCACGTTTGTTGTTGAAGGAACCGGCGGTCCAGGGACACGCGTTTCAGCGAAGTTCGATGATGCAACAGCGAAATCACTGGCAGGTAAAATCCTGCGTCTGAAGCGATCCGGGGTCG
>CAIJTV010000194.1:0-2727 GCA_903823635.1 uncultured Planctomycetaceae bacterium | reverse complement strand
GTGAACCATCAAGCGATTTCATGGTCTCCAGTGTCGTGGTCCAGTTTCCCGGGATTCCCAGGTGATTGCAGTGAATATGCACGGGATGAGGCAAGCCCAGGCGATCCGCTGATCGAGCCAACTCCGTCAGGATCTGGCGAGGAGTCACGTTGTGGTGAGAAACGATTTCATCAAGACCACAGTAGCCATCGCCTCCGCTTTTCCACATCTCAACGCCACCGGGATTCACCAGCTTGACCGCGTAACCGCCGGTCGAATTCAGCAGCCATGCCACGGCGGCATCGATCAGTTCGGGACTTTGCTTCGCGATTTGCTCCATGATCAGATGGTTGTTGCCCATCATCACATAGAAGCCTTTGTCGATAATCGGAGTGTCCTGAAGCTCGTCGTGAGCGTGCCTCGCACCGATCGGTGGGACAGCCGCATCAAAAGCTGTTGTGTATCCCAGGCCTGCGTAGAGATAACCTGTCGTGTAGGTGCTGGGGACAGTGCCCAGAGTCCCGGATCGCGTCAGATTGGTGCGAGCCATGACTCGGGCACGGCGACGCTGCTCCGGCAGCATTTTACGAGCGGTGTTGACCTTGGGGCCAGCGATGTGACAGTGCATATCGACGCCACCCGGCATGATGATCATGCCCGTCACGTCGACAATGACTTCGGCTCGAACATCCGGGTTCTCGGGAGCCGCGATAATGCGACCGTCCTGCATCCAGAGGTCTCGCAATTCGCCGTCGACTCCGTTGATCGGGTCGTAAACACGGCCACCACGCAAGACGGTTCGAGTCATCTTCGTTAGGCCGCCTTGCGAACAGCATCCGGCATGGACCCGGTCTGCCACGAAAATTTAGGCATTCCCGCGAGAACTCGATCGGCGACTTCCATTGCTTTGACGGCCGCGTCACCGGAAACTCGAGGACGTGAGCCGGTGCGGATGCAATGCACGAAGTCGAGCAGTTCTGCCGTCAGAGCATCCGCAGCAGAACCCTGAAGCTGTTCGTTATTGATCCACTTCGTAAAGACTTCATCTTTCAGAGTCAGTGGATTCGGAGTCGCGGCGACGATGTCATGCACCATCGATGGTCGTTCAGCCAGAAGAGGATTTGGTTGCCAGACAGACACTTTGCGAGTCTGCAGGTCGGCTGACACAAATCCACTTCGACCCCAGACTTGAATGGTCCGTTCAGCCGTAGGATTCATTCGGCTGGCAGTGATGTCGGCAATCACTCCAGAGCTCGTTCGCAATCGAGCGACCGCCATGTCTTCGTTTGGACCGATCGTGACGGCGCCGAATGAATCAACGCTGGTCACTGAATCGCCCGTGAGAGCCAGCACCAGATCGATGTCGTGAATCATCAGGTCATGCACGACACCGATGTCGGTCGATCGAAATGTGTAGGGGCTTACTCGCTGGCAGCGGATATACATCGGCTGCTGAACTCGCTGCTGCAGAATTTCGAACGCAGGATTGAAGCGTTCGACGTGTCCGACCTGCAATACAGCTCTGCGAAATATGGCCAACCCCTGCAGTGCGCGAGCCGCTTCAAGGCCGTCGGCCAAAGGTTTCTCGATCATCACGGCTATGCCGTCTTCAAGAAATGGCCGAGCGACTTCGTAGTGCAGAACGGTAGGAACCGCGATGACCACGCCGTCGATGAGTGGACGTACTTCTTCAGCCGTGGCGAACCACTGAGTCTGATGTTTGGCCGCAATGCTTCGTCCCTGTTGTTCGCGCGAATCCACGACGCCAACAAGTTCAACATTCTCCATCGTCGAAAGAATCCGAGCATGATGCTGCCCGAGTGCTCCGACGCCAACGACTGCGACTTTGACCCGATTCATGCGGCCTTGCGTTCCTGTGAAGAATGGTTCTGTGATTCTGAGGCTGCTGGTTTGTTTCGCACCGCTTCACGTGCGCGTCCCAGTTTACCGGCTCGCTGGTTCTCTACGAAGTTCAGCAGCATGGACAATTCCATCGGAATCGTTCCCTGCAGTGTTTCGTCGAAATGCTGGCGAACTTCATCCAGCGGACGATTGCGGCGGTAAAGAAGACGGAAGGCTTCCTTGACCGTATCGATCGTGGAGTTGGAGATGCCTGCTCGACGCATACCGACGATGTTGATCGTCTTCAGTGTTGGATCATCACTACCGGCCGCCAGCATAAATGGAGGAATGTCGTGAGGAACTCGACAGCCACCGCTGACGAAGCTCAGACGTCCCAGTGTGGAGAAGTGATGAACGACAGAGTTTCCGGAAACGATGGCTCCGTCGTGGACATGGACATGGCCACCCAGGAGAACGCCATTCACCAGAATCACGTTATTGAAGATCCGGCAATTGTGAGCCACATGGCTATTGGCCATGAACATGTTATTGTTGCCGATCCGAGTAATCCCGTCTTCTTTTTCAGCACCACGATTTACCGTGACGCCTTCTCGGAAGATGTTGTTGTCACCGATGATGATCTCCGTGTCCGACTCCTGCCAGCTCACGTCCTGAGGATCGCCACCGATAACACAGTTCGGCCAGAACTGATTGTTGCAACCAATTGATGTCGAACCGATCACCACAACATGACTATGCAGAACTGTTCCGCTGCCGATGGAAGCTTCCGGTCCCACGACGCAGAATGGACCGATCACGACGCCTTCGCCGATCTTTGCTTTCGGGTCGACTTGTGACATCGGGGAGATTTTTGTTTCCATGTTGATCATCCTGATCGGGAGACTG
>CAIJTV010000193.1:0-2879 GCA_903823635.1 uncultured Planctomycetaceae bacterium | reverse complement strand
GTTCATCGTACGACTGCCGGTGAAGAGTGGCGAGGGGCGAGTGGCGAGTGACGAGAAGGTAGAATCCAGAACTGATCTCACCACTCACCACTCACCACTCGCCAATCCCCCGCCACTCAGAATTCTTGTTGTCGATGACAACGTTGACACAGTCTTGAGTTTCTCAATGCTGTTGCGGGCTTCGGGACATGATGTCCAGACGGCCCATTATGGATTGAAGGCCGTTCAGGCAGCGATCGAATATCGCCCAGACATTGTCCTGCTCGACATTGGCCTGCCGGGGCTCAACGGCTACGAAGTCGCCAAGCAACTGCGAGCACATCCCGACTTGAAGCATGTTGTTCTGGTGGCATTGACGGGCTACGGTCAGGATTCAGACCGACAGACATCCAGTGCAGCCGGTTTCACACACCATCTCGTGAAGCCGGCTCGCTTTGAAGAGCTGCAAAAGATCCTGGCAACGGTTGCCGAGCAGGTCGTGCCGTTCCGGGGCGATGAATTGGGCTTAACCCTTTAAACAGGTCGTTGTTGAAAAGCCCCGCCGACCGTTCGGCTAACAGATCAAAAACGTTAGACCTTCTTCAATGTTAACGAAAGCAGATCATGCTTCTTCAAAGACTTCGCAACGAGACGGCTCGCAATCACGCTGCCATCGAATCGCAAATGCCGTTGCTCGACCCATCGCTGTCGCTCGAAATGTACCGAGATTTGCTGGCTCGGTTCAGAGGATTCTACGTCCCGCTCGAGCAACAGTTGCAGAGCAGGATCAACAAGTTTTGGTCTGATACGGAATACGTCTGGGCCGAGCGTGAGAAATCGCCGCTCCTGGAGTTCGATCTTAGAACTATGGGGCAGATAACTTCAGCGGACGATGAATGTTTGGTGCTTCCCTCTCTGAAATCCCCCGCCGAAGTATTAGGTTGCCTTTATGTTGTTGAAGAAGCAACTCTTGGCGGGCAGGTAATTACGAAGCTCCTCTCCTTGCAACTGGGACTGACGCCCCAGACGGGTGCTGCATTTTTCAATGGATATGGAGCCGACACGAGCTCGCGATGGCAGTCGTTTCGGCAGTTTCTGACACACAACGCAGAACCTTTGGACCAGGACAACGAAATCGTCGCTAGCGCCAACGCGACGTTTGTCACTTTGGCCGACTGGCTATTTCCTTTGGAAACGCGTGACGTTTCGAGTGAAGTGGTCACTCACATCGGCCGTTAGCATTGTCGACGAATTTTCCAAATCCCAGAACTCATCAGCCACGAAATTAGTCACCGAGGGAAGATTCAAAGTATGAGCGAAGCATCACCTCCAGATCCAGCTCCGCCGGCCTTGGGCGACGGGCCCTACAGCATCGTTCGGCATGGACAAACGCTGGCCACCTGCGAAAGCGAACCGGTTCAGGCACCCGGCTGCATCCAATCCCACGGCGCATTGCTCGTGCTAAGAATCACCGATTTCTCGATTCTTCAGGCGAGCGAAAATACTGCTGCATTTCTACTGGCGGCACCCGAAACCTTGCTCGGTAAACCAGTGTCGAGCGTGATTGGAGCGGCAAACGAACAACGCCTTCGAGAAATTCTGGAACATGATTCGATTGAATCTTCGACGAAATACGCATTCACATTGCCAGCAAGTACGGCGGTAAGCACTCTCGACGTCTGCGTTCATACGCAGGGCGACGTATTGATCCTCGGATTTGAAAATACCGAACGAAGAACTTCTGGTGTGACAAGCAATGAAGAGTACGACTATTTCGATTTGATCAAATCGGCTGTTTGCCGAATTCAAGCGACAAGCAACCTGAAGAGTTTTTGCCATCAGGTGGCCGAAGAAGTTCGACGCCTGACAGGCCTTGATCGAACGATGGTGTATCGATTTCATGCCGATCACCACGGCGAGGTCTTTGCAGAAGCAAAACGAGCCGATATGGCCCCGCTACTGGGCTTGCATTATCCAGAAGCTGACATTCCAAAACAAGCGCGCGATATCTTTACACGGATATGGATACGACCAGTTCCTAATGCTGCGGCGCCGCTTGTTGAAATGGTCCCGTTAGCCAATCCGGATACGGGCCGACCGCTGAATATGACGCATTGTGCTCTGCGAGGCACGTCCGTCATGTACACGGAATACCTCGCGAACATGGGCGTCGCGGCGTCGCTGGCGATGTCCATTCTGATCGATGGCCAGCTTTGGGGCCTTGTCGTCGGACATCACAATACTCCAACGCAGTTTCCGCATCGAATTCGAACCGCCTGCGAGTTTCTGGCACAGGTCGTTTCCCTGCAACTTAAGTCTGTCGAGCAGCGTGAGCAATTGGCTTACCGACTCAAGCTGGAGGAAGTTCACCAGAAGCTGGTCTCAAAAGCGGCTCAGGCCGGCGATCTGATGGCTCTGAGCGACAACGAACCATCGCTGCTTGATGCGTTGGATGCAGGCGGCGCAGCTCTGTTCCATCTTAACCGCTGGTGGTGCTCGGGGAAAACTCCTGCGACACATCAACTGGATTTGCTGGCCGAATGGCTGAATCATCGCCCTGAGTTTGAATCAACGACTCGACCTGTCTTTGTGACCCATCAACTTTCGTCAATTTTCCCCTGTGCCAAAGATTTTGCGGACGTCGGAAGCGGACTTTTGGCCGTCAGAGTTTCCCGGCGAACGCGCGATCTGATTTTGTGGTTTCGACCGGAGACTGCGCAGACCGTGAACTGGGCAGGTGATCCGAACACCAAACTCGCAGTCACCGGTCCCAATGGACCGCGTCTCACGCCGAGAGGGTCTTTTGAGCTCTTCATCGAAACCGTCAAAGAACGGGCAATGTCATGGTCCGAGATGGAGATCGATTCCGCACTGCGACTCAGAATGCTGGTGATGGAATT
>CAIJTV010000192.1:0-2023 GCA_903823635.1 uncultured Planctomycetaceae bacterium | reverse complement strand
CGCATGTTCGCCGCCGGTGCCTCGTTCGGCGGTTATATGATGAACTGGTTTGAAGGCAATACGACGAAGTTCAAGACGCTGGTCAATCACTGCGGCGTTTACAATTTCGACAGCATGTATACCACAACAGAAGAGCTGTGGTTCGATGAATATGAACACGGCGGTCCTCCGTGGGGATCGAATCGCGAATCGTACGAGAAGCATTCTCCTCATCGACTGGCTGCTAACTTTAAGACACCGATGCTGATCATTCATAACGATCTCGATTTTCGAGTTCCCGTGAGTGAAGGACAGCAGGCGTTTACGGCGCTGCAGCGTCAGGGGATTCCCAGCAAGTTCATCAACTTTCCGGATGAAGGTCACTGGGTCACCAAGCCTGCGAATAGCCGCTATTGGCACAACGAGATCTTCCAGTGGATCAAGGAATACTGTCCTCCGGGACCGACGCCCTGATCGAATGTTGCTGCTTGTCAAACTCTGAGTCGTGGATGATGAGAGTCGCCGGATCCTGACGAATCCGGCACCGAAGAAACATCTCACTCTGCACAGCGAAGTGTAATCCCACCTGCCTGCTCCTGCCTGTTGTTAAGTCCTTTCGGGATCAATCCCATGAATCGTATGTTTGTTGCAGTCCTGTGCCTTGTTGCCACCGTCGCAGGTTTTGCCGGCGCGAAGACATGGAGTGCAGTGGATGACAATAAGAAGAGTGCTGCGGAGCGGGCTCGGCAGGACTTTGAATTAATGCGATTGTTTGCCGATGCTTACGAGCAGATTGATGGCAATTATGTTCGCGAAGTGGATCGCAGAGAACTGGTGAATGCGGCAATTCAGGGCATGGCCAGTCATCTGGATCAGTACTCCACGTATGTCGCTCCGGAAGATATGACGAAGTTTGAGCAGCATCTGGAGCAGGAATTTGTCGGCATCGGTATTCACGTCAATGCGATTGGCGGACGGCTCGAAATCGTCAGCCCATTGCCTGGTTCGCCAGCGTTTCGAGCTGGTCTGCGGTCCGGCGACGCGATTGTGGAAATCGACAGCAAGTCCACCAACGGTCTGACGCCCGCCGAGATTGGCAAGATGCTGGCCGGTCCTACGGGACGACCGGTTGTTGTTGGTGTTCGCAAGCTCGGTTCTGAAACGACGGAACAGGTCACAATTATTCGTGAGCTGATTCAGCTTCCGACAGTCGTCGGGATATCACGCGGTGAAGATCAGCAATGGAAATTCATGCTGAATGATGAGCAGAAGATTGGCTACGTCCGGATTACTCATTTTGCCCGCAATACGGCGAGTGAACTCAAGGCGGCTCTGGAGACGTTGAACGCGCAAGAGGTTAAAGCTCTGGTGCTTGATCTTCGTTCCAATCCTGGCGGACTGATGGAAGCCTCGATCGAGATGGCCGATATGTTTCTGGACAGCGGATCGATCGTCAGCATGAAAGGGCGAGCGGTTCCGGAGAAGAAGTGGAAAGCTCGTCCGGGGAATACTCTGACGAATGTTCCCATGGCGGTGCTCGTAAATCGATTGAGTGCCTCAGCCAGCGAAGTTCTGAGTGCGTGTCTGCAGGATAACAAGCGAGCGACAATTATTGGCGAACGATCGTGGGGGAAGGGCAGTGTGCAGAATGTCGTGCCGATGGAATCCGGTCGCAGTGCGTTGAAGATCACGACCGCCAGCTATTTTCGTCCGAGCGGAGTCAATATTCATCGCTTCCCGGAATCAAAGAAGGAAGACGACTGGGGCGTAAAGCCTGATGAAGGGCATCTGGTTGAGCTTAACAAAGAGCAATGGCAGGAGTGGGTGAAAGCTCGCGAGATGGTCGACATCCACTATGGACAGGCCGCTGATCCCGCGACACCGCCTTATGTGGACGCGCAACTGGAACATGCAACGAGTTACCTGTTGAGTCAGCTCAACACGGCGGCTGAAACCGTTCCGCCAGCGACGCCGTAATGGAGTGAGGATAGCGGGTGCCGCAAGCTGGAATCGTTTAACGGCAAGCCGCAGGCGACGGTGATGG
>CAIJTV010000191.1:0-6689 GCA_903823635.1 uncultured Planctomycetaceae bacterium | reverse complement strand
TCGTCTGACGTCAGCAGTTGTCGGAATACATCCCGGTCTTTCTCCAGAATGTTCATGACGAAAAAATCCGCGTCCTTCTCGTACATCGCAGGATAGTTTTCGCCGTAGTAAGCAAATCCCCCCGAGCGATCTTCGTCCTTAAAAACCTTATGGGCCTGGGAGTAGCCAAAGAACTCCTGGAAGAAACGCAGGATCCTTGGTTTGTCAATCGCGTCATCCTGAAGGATGCGTGCAACCTGTACCTGCGCATCCTCGCTGCTGTTCAGCTTCCCCTCTTCTGCGGCCTGAAGCAGTGCCTCATCAGGCGGGCGATCTGTTAGAGCAAAAGCGATGGCAAACGCCATTTCAGTACCGGACAACATCCGACGTCCGTGAGAATCTTCTTTGCCAAGACCGATCTCAACTCTGTAGACGGATTCATGGTGCAACATCACCGCCATCAAAACCAATCGCATGGCCTCGGCATTGCCGCCCTCTTTGGCTGTCTTTCTGAAAAGCTCCGAGTAACTGCTGATCTCTTCTTGCAGGGGCTCTCGGTAGACAACCATCCTGAAATGTTCGCTGATAGCAGAAGCGAGCATATCATCACTGGGACTTGCGTCTGAAGAAGCGATGGGAGAATGCTTGATGAGTTCGTCGGCCGCAAAAGCCGCATTGCTCATCAACACACTCACAACCGCTGAATCCGCAAACAGGAGGTTGGCATAATCTTTGATACCAACTTTATCTTCCAACGGAAAAGGCTGTCTAAAATCCCTGGCTCCCTCTCCGTAGTTGGATTTCACATTTTCGAAAACTTCAGGGCTGGTTCTCCACAACCGCGCCGGTGAAAAAGGCTCCGCAGTGATTTCGCCGCTGAAAAGCTTTTCATGGTTCACATAATTTCCGAAGCTCGGACTTTCCAATTTCGTATAGAGATCAGAAACGTTGCCGGATTTTTTCAGTTCCGCATTGATCCAGAGCATCACAGCATCTCTTTCGTGTTGCTCGGGTTGTTCACTCTCGGTCGGCGGCATCTCTTCCAAATGCAGTTGCCGCAGTAGCGTATTCCAAAGCTCTATATCATGGCCGGATGCCAAATCAAAACTGATGCCGGACAAGACGACACCTGACTCATTGCTGCTTTCGCCGTGACAGTCGGCGCAGTACTTCGTCAAGAATGGAGAGACGGTCTCCTCGAAGGCCTTTTTGTCCGAGACAATGGGTGTCGTTGTCTTATCGGCCTGAGCAAAAAGCAGTTTCGAGGAGCAAAACAAAGCCGCGATCAGGGCCATCGCCGAAAAACGAACGGACGGATTCAATGCTTTTGGCACCAAGCCAATGTGCGGCGGTAAATCATTAGTCGTTTGCAAACCTGGTGTGTCCGCGTTGATTTTGCGATAGGAACTCATTGCTCCGGCTTTCCATCAAGGGAAAAAGCGCCTGAAGAACAAAGGGGGGATCCGGGATTCACTTTCCGCATGAGCCTGGAATCGCTCCGGAGATATTTCGCTTTCATCTTATCATCACGCACTTCTTTGGCTATCGCCTGGCGGGATGAGTTCTTTCAGGATTGCTTCCGGGGCAACTGCAAGCGAGATGCATTCCGGTCGAGATTCCTCACCAGTGCAGGCTGTCGAACACTGGCCCGTCAACACCACACAGTTGAGGATACATCGCCTCATGAGTATCCTCCCATTGAAGAACCTGGGATTGATCCACTGATCATGAAACTTCTCAGGCGCGTTACGCAAATCCGGGCGATTCCGCCTTCACGGCACCGCCAGAACATCCTGAGTTAGATCAGGGGCGGAATCGTTCAGCGAAATTATCAAGCCGGGTCAAAGAACCGTGAAATTGCCGCCCCCGGCGTTCCATGATGATTGTCAAAAACCACGTCAACGAGAAGTCCGGTCACATGTCAAAGAGTCAACTTTCCCGTCGCAGTCTGCTTCAATCTTCGCTGAGCTTCGTTGGGGCGGCCGTTCTTTTGAACCGAAGCGGACGAGCGAGCGGTTTCGTGTCGGCCAACGACCGGCCCCGTGTCGGAGCGATTGGAACGGGCAGTCGTTGGTGCCAGAAAGCCACCGGCGTGGATGGCCCGTGGGGATCGGCCCCTGATTTTCGCAAATACGGCGACTACGTCTCTGTTTGCGATGCTGACGCGACTCGGCGCGAACTGGCAGCGGGACTCGCGAAGGAATGGACTGGCAGCGCACCCGGAGTTCACGCCGAATACCGGGCGATACTTGACGACCCGAACATCGACATCGTCCACATTTCCACACCAGATCACTGGCATGCCAAGATTGCGATTGAAGCCATGCTGGCCGGAAAGGATGTCTACTGCGAAAAGCCGATGACGCTGACGATTTCCGAAGGCCGGCAGGTTTGCGATGTGTGCACGAGGACAGGTCGGATTGTCCAGATTGGTACCCAGCAGCGCAGCGAAGAGCAATTCATCCGGGCCGTCGCGTTGATTCGCGCCGGGCGACTGGGAAAGGTGACGAAGGCCACATGCAGCATCGGCGGCGCACCAGAAAGCCCACAGATCCCGGTGGTCGCACCTCCTTCATCGTTGGACTGGAACCTGTGGCAGGGTCCGGTTCCGGAGAAGGAGTTTCGATATCTGGCCGGCAATAATGGCGAGACACAAAGCTGGTCGCGATGCCATTATGAATTTCGCTGGTGGTACGAGTACTCTGGAGGAAAACTGACCGATTGGGGAGCCCACCATGTAGACATCGCCACATGGGGACTTGGGAAAACCGAAACGGGTCCTCTGACCATTGATCCGATTATGGTCCGGCACCCGGTCGAATTCAAGAATGGCTACCCGGTCGATCCGTCACGATACAACACGGCCACACAGTTTCTTATCCGGACGACGTTTGATGACGGAGTGGAAATAGAGATCCGCCATGACGGCGACAACGGCATTCTCTTTGAGGGCACCGAAGGCCGGATCTTTGTGAATCGGGGCAAGCTGACCGGAGCTCCGGTTGAAGAGCTCAAATCGAACCCGCTACCGAATGGAGCCATGGAGGAAGTCTACAAGAATCGCCCGCTGGTGGACCATTTCCGCAATTTCTTTGAAGCAGCGCGGGATCGGAAAGAACCCATTTCGGACGTGTTCAGTCACCATCGAGCACTTTCAACGTGCCACCTTGCCGGAATCGCAGCCCGCCTGAACCGCAAGATCACCTGGGACCCGATGAACGAAGCCATTGTCGGCGACGAACAGGCCCAGGGGCTCATTGCCCGCGACTATCGGAAGGGCTTTGAAATCGTGGATGGCTGAGCCACCGCAAACGCACCTTTCCGGTGTATCCCACATCGCGATTTCAACGCCTGCACGACCGAAAGGTTTTGAACCAGTCCGCAAACTCCATCGCACGTCGTATCGCGGTGATGTCGTGCGGATTCCGCTGCATCAGCATTGGGGCGATACCGTCGCGAATGACAGCCATTACCTTGCCCGTTGATCCGACGGCCGACAACCCTGACAATCTGATTTATGATGGATCGCACTGCAGCCACGCGTCCCGGTCGAAATGAAGACGGACTCCCATGCGGCGAAGATGCGAAGAATTGGTAGCGATGACCGCACGTAACGCTTCAGGCGAAACTCACTCCGGATCGCGTGTCCTGAGTCAGATTTCTGCCACCGATCCGGCAAAACGACCTTATCGAACGCGGCGTTCCCACCAACTCCGACGTGTCGGACCGAAGCAGTGAAGCGGAAATCGGATTCACGCGTCAGTCGTGACGATCTGAGTAGTGTATAAAGTGCTGTTTCGAGGGTCGATCGACACCACGGGGGAAGAGTGAAAACGAAATCTCATCTAATTCATGACGGTTAGTCCTGAGGGAGTTACAAAATCGGAATATCTGCCTCCAGATTTGTCAAATCAAGTCGATTCCACGGCTCGTGAGTCTGGCCGGAAAACGTACCTGGCTCGCCATCTATTTGAAGACACGGCGGGATTGTCGCCACATCGTTCGACGCTCACCGATGCAGGATATCCAGAATAGAAACACAGCCCGATCGCAGCTCTCGTCGGAGCGGTGGCAGGTGCGGACGGGCTCGGGAGGCCCCTGTTCCCATACCGGGGCCCCGAACGATTTAGATCACAAACCTCAACAGCACGGACGCTTCAGAAAAATGGAATAAAAAGCTGGTTTCTCTTTCAAAAGTGACTTGCACGTAGCTGCTCTTGGCACTCAGCTGCTCTTCCGAGAGTCGGAGAGTTCGAAAGGGTTGTTACCGGAGTGCGAGCCCAACCTCCATGGTTGCTTCCGGACCCGGTAAATCACTCCTCAAACTAGAGAGTTGGCAGGTACGTGGCCGACCGCGGCCTCGATTTTTTACTTACCGGTTGGATAATATAATTAACGGGGACGTTGTTGAAAATTGCCTTGATTGGGCAACCTTTGCTTTGATTGGACCAACGGATGAATCACCATAAGAATGTACTAAGAAAAATAATCGTTTTGTGGCTGGTTGGTTGCTTGGCGTGTCCCGGGGGGGGGGCCACCGCCAGCGCCTGTTCTCGGGCAACCTGGATTGGCCGCGACGGCTCGGTAATCACTGGTCGGACGATGGACTGGCCCTATGACTTTGACACCCATTTCTATGTGATTCCTCGAGGCGAAAGGAACGAGGGTCTGCCCGGCGGTTATAGCTGGACAAGCAAATATGGAGTGGTCGTCGCAGCAGGAGCGGCCAATCCTGGGGGACCGATCAGCGGCGTCTTCGACGGAATGAACGAACAGGGGCTGGGCGGCAACATGCTTTATCTCGCCGAGACCGACTTTGGCCCGGAGTCGTCGGGCGACAAACCTCGGATTTCCTGGACCGCTTGGCTTCAGTATGTTCTTTCCAACTTCGGCACCGTGAAAGAAGCCGTTGAAGGGATGAAAGCCGAGCCCGTCTACCTTGTGCCGGTCAGCTTCGGTCCGGGCGGCGCTGGGCATCCGACCGTGCATCTTTCGCTTAGCGACCCCAGCGGTGATTCGGCGATCATGGAGTACCTCGACGGCAAGCTGGTGATTCACCACGGCCGGCAGTACCAAGTGATGACCAATAGTCCGACGTACGAACAACAGCTGACCCTCAACAGTTACTGGTCCCGCCAGGACGGCAGCAAATTCCTCCCCGGTTCGCACGCTTCGGAAGATCGCTTTGTCCGAGCATCTTATTACCTATCCAAGTTGCCGGAGACGGACAAAGTCCGGCAGCAGGTTGCGGGAGTGTTCAGCGTCATTCGAAACCTCTCGGTGCCATGGGGAACCATCGATCCGAAGCACCCCAATCTCGCGCCTACCTACTGGCGAACGGTTCTCGATCACACCCGCAAGGTTTACTACTTCGAGTCGGCCCTCAGTCCTTCGATTGTGGCAATCGACTTGAAGCAGATTGACTTCGCGCCCGGCTCGGGCGTCCGCAGCGTGGCCCTCGAGAGCGAAGCCGGCTGGCAGTTACAGGGGAACATCAACCGGGAACTCAAGCCAGCCAAACCGATCTCCTATCTCGCTCCCGAAAAGTAAAGCAACCAGGTCCGGACTCGTGGCAGTTTGTCCTGAGTGGCGCACCAACTCCGGATCCCGGGTTGAATTTCGCATGTGTGAAGAACTGACATGTCCTTCGCAGACCATGCGCAATGGACTGCATGAGCTCAACCCATTATCACAAGAATCGGCCTGACCCGGTTCTGCGTAAGCAGCGACCGGCCCCAAAACAACTGCAGACGTAACTTCAACAACTGGCCGTATCGTCCATTCGGACAAATTCAGACGGCAAAAACAGAAAGCAAAACATCGATATCGGGAAGCGTTGTACGGCGGAATTCATTGGAACATTCTGGCTCGTCTTTGGAGGATGCGGCAGTGCTGTCCTTGCGGCCGCTTTTCGAGGAGTGGGTATTGGTTTGATGGGAGTGTCTTTCGCCTTTGGTCTCACGGTCCTCACGATGGCGTATGCCATCGGCCATATTTCCGGCTGCCATCTGAACCCAGCGGTCTCTGTAGGTCTGTCAGTCAGTGGTCGCTTCAAGGCAAGTGAACTGATCCCTACATCATTGCACAAGTGTCCGGGGGAATTGCAGGAGCTGGAATACTCTATCCGATCGCGTCTGGAAAAGCGGACTTCAAGCTGCCGGACGGATTCGCGTCCAACGGCTACGGCGAACATTCGCCTGGGCAGTATTCACTGATGGCCGGATTCGTGGCTGAGTTCGTCCTGACATTCATGTTTCTATTGATCATCCTCGGTGCCACTGACAAGCGTGCCCCGCAGGGATTTGCGCCCATCGCCATCTGCCTTGGTCTGACACTCATCCATCTGATTGGCATACCGGTGACCAATCTGTCAGTCAACCCGGCACGCTCAACGGGTCCGGCGATATTCGTCAGCGGCTGGGCGCTGATGCAGCTGTGGCTCTTCTGGATTGCCCCATCGCGGAAGCAGCCGTTGCCGCCGTCGTGCATCGACAGGTATTTTCAGTTCCAGAGGAATAGTCATTCTTGACGGCTTTTTGTACGACGCCCCAAACTGCTTCGGTCACATCGACGAATGGCACTTAGTTATCGCCTCTTCGTTTGAGCAGTTCACGCCTGGCCTCATGTCGTGGCTTCATAAGCATGGTTGCTCTTGTGGGATTTCTTTTTCTTGCACGCGGTTCGCAGCGATCCGGTCGATCGGCAACGCG
>CAIJTV010000190.1:0-2552 GCA_903823635.1 uncultured Planctomycetaceae bacterium | reverse complement strand
CGCCTCGTGGAAATCAAATGCAACCGCAGCAGTTTCAGCCGCAGGAACGATTGGGTGATGCGCAAGGCCAAGGGTGGCGGACAGAATAACGTTTGGGGATCGCACACCATCGATCAATGCCTCCAAATTGCACAGAGCCCGGTGCGTGACGTGTTTTCTGACCTCCAACGCACCGTGACTCCCGGCGATGCCGACGATCATTGCAAGATCGTCCTTCGTTGCGAAAGCGGGGTGCTGGTGGATGCGGAGGTCTCCAATTGCATGGCCTTTTCGCCGCAACCGGAGTGGATGGTGGCCGGAACCTGCGGGGGATTGGTCAGTTCGCTGGAGGGAGTGAAAGTGAAATGGTTCGATCCGAACGAGGCCCCGCCCATTGGGATGAATGACGGCCCGGCGGCTGACAGAAAATATGGCAATGACGACCGTCTGCCGTGGCGGGAGGAAACCGTTCCCTATCCGAAAACACGTGGTTTTGTGGAGTTCTACGATAATGTTGCCGCCGCCATTCGTGACGGAGCACAATTGCTCATTACCCCGGAGAGCGTGCGCGAAACCATCGCTGTGCTCGAAATCTGCCGCATCCAGAATCCGCACATCTGGGCTGGCGTAGAATGAGCGTAACCCAATGAAGCAAATCCCCCTCGTCTCATGAAGCCCGGCATTCTCTCAATCACCTTCCGCAAGATCTCCCCGCAGCAGATCATCGATCTCTGCGTGGAGAACCGGCTCCAAACCATCGAGTGGGGTGGAGATGTGCATGTTCCGCATGGCGACTTGGCGGTGGCTGGTGATGTCGGCAGGAGCACGCGTCGCCATGGCCTCGATGTGGCCGCTTACGGCTCCTACTACAAACTTGCCGCGAGCCCGGCCGATGGCCTCAAGTTTTCGAGCGTTCTCGACACCGCCGTCTCGCTGGAAACCAAGGCCATTCGCGTCTGGGCTGGTAACCGCGGATCGGCGCTTGCCGACGCCGCGGCTCGCCAAGCGGTGGTCAACGACGCCCTACGCTGTGCGGACCTCGCTGCGGAGAAGAGGATCCAGATTTGCTACGAGTTCCATGGCGGCACGCTCACAGACACCGTCGAATCTGCCTGCGATCTGCTCGCGGCCACAGAGCATCCGTTCATCAAGACCCTCTGGCAGCCAACGATCGGCGCTTCGCGCGAGGAGTGCCTAGCCGAACTTCGGCTGATGGCACCGCGCCTCCACCATGTGCATGCTTTCCACTGGTGGCCGGATTACTCGCACCGTTACCCGTTGCGCGAGGGCGCGGATTGCTGGTCGGCCTACGTCAGCGAACTTCGAGCCCTCGGCTGCGATCCGGACATTCTGCTCGAGTTTGTGGTTGGAGACGATCCGGCCTCTTTGCCGGACGACGCCCGGTTTTTGAACGAGCTCCTTGGGTCACACCGCGACGCAGCGTGGCGACGCAATTCGCCATGACAAAGGTTCTTCCAGTTATGAATACAGCCATACCCATACACAGCTTCTGGAACGATCCCGCCGTCGTGCGGGACTTGAACGACAATCCGGTGACGCCGGTTTTCCACCATGGCCGCAAGGGCTGGCGCACGGAGTCGCTGGATGTGTGGGTTGCGATTCCCGCCCCTCAGCTCAATAGCCCGCGCGGGTCGCTGACCTGGTGGTTCCTGCCGCGCGAGGATTTTGCCACGAGCGTGAACAGCCCGTGGATGGCACAGCGAGAGAAACACCACCACCTCTACACACTCTTGGGCGACCGAGTGAGTGATGAGGCGCGCAAGGATCCGCGCCTCCATCATTTCGCGCTCATTTATTCACGCGACTGGTATCAGCAACTCCAGGCCAAATGGCATCGCGGCGGAGTTTATGACGGGGTGGAGGAACTGGGCGGCACATCCATGTTTCAGACTGGCAAGGAGAAGGCCTATGTCGGATTGGGGCATCTGAACCTGCATCGCGGCCATTGGATGCAGATCGGCCTTTCCTGGGATGAGCTCGCGAACGACTACCGGATGTATCTCAACGGCGTGCTCGTTCAAACCGCCACCACGACGCTGGACCATCCGATGCTGCGCGAGAAAAACAGCGGCACCCTTTACGCGGGACATCCGCTGTTCGCCTGCAGCGAGTTGGCATTTTACGATCGGCCACTCGAAGCGGGCGAGTTTGCGTCAAGCTATGAGGCACCCAAGGAGAATGCCGCCATCGACGCCTCGATCGCACGCATGTTCAAGGGCGAAAGCTTGAGCGCCTTCGATTGGAAGTTATCGATGGATTGGTCCGAGCGGCTGAACCTCCCGCTCAACCGCGATGAGGATTTCGCGCGCTTTTATGTCCAGGGCATGACAGAGGCCCCATCGGTCACACCGGAGGGCATCCGCGTGCGCACCTCCGCGATTCACAAAAGCCAGCTCAAACAACCGGAGAACTGGAGCAGCGAGGAGACTTGGGATCCGACGCAGGTATACCTCTGGCTGGAGGATTATTTCACCGGCGACTTCGCGGTGGAGTATGAATTCAAATCCTTGCAGAAGCACGGGCTAAGCCTGCTGATGACGCGCGCCGCCGGG
>CAIJTV010000189.1:0-3449 GCA_903823635.1 uncultured Planctomycetaceae bacterium | reverse complement strand
GTCATCTGCCCAAAGTGCATCTGCGGGGCGTTGTTGAAAGTGATGATCTCAAAGCGGTCCTCTGTTCCGAGCGTCGTCACAAACGAATCGACGGTGTTGCGAGATTGTGTCAGCTTGCCATCATTGCTCATGCTGCCGGAGATGTCCATCACGAAGACATAGTCCATCCCTGCCCCGTATTCTTCCAGCTCCTTGCCCGCGGTGACCGTCATCAGAAAATAGCCATCTTCGCCTTGTTGTTTCGATGCGATCATATCAACGCCCGTCCGAGCACGTTCTGTATCAAAGGCGATCACCACATCTCGGCTCAGGTCACCCTTTTGAACTTCGAGGCTGGCCCGTGTGTAGTTTGGGTTGTAACTGGTGATCGCGAAGTCCTGTTCATGAGACGGACTGAATAGCTTCGTGATGGGGATCTCGCTTTTCACATCCACGGTCAGAGCAAACTTCCCTGTTGTCTTCTGATTGATGTCCTTACGAGTCGTCGTCGCCAGTGGGTAAACCCATGTGGCATTGTTGTGATCGAAGTCCAACTGCTGACAGTATGTGACTTTGATATGCTGATCCGCTCCGGCGGGAATGGGGAAGATTCGCAACTCAAATGTCTTGTAGTCCACCTGCTCCAGCAAACCCGGATCGCGCTTAACCGTCTTGTAGCTTTCGTAAATCTGTCGGGCTCTCTTCTTTTCAACCACTTCGCCGATCATCTCCTTGCCATTGATGATCATGCTGAAGTTGCTGACACTTGCTCCGGCGGGCACGGGGAAAGTGTATAGAGCTTCCACAATTCGCTGTTCGGTGTTGTGAAAGATCTGCCGGACCTCGGTAACTGCAATTCCATTGTTGATCACGACCGAGACATCGTGCTCCTTGATCTCGAGGATCCCGCCTAGACCACCGTCGGCAATCAGAAGCCCCGAAGCTTCACTTTGTGCTGACTGAATGCACCAGCAGGCTCCCGCCAGAATGGCTAGTGACAAGAGTTTGAAATGTTTAAATGCAGGAACCATCATCGTCTTCTCCTCAGTGAGATGCTTTAAACAGTTGGGAACGAAAACGGATAAGGCAAGTCGAGTGCCAGAACCTGGTGGATCTCCGTAAGTGGTTTACCGTATGGATGTTGCGGATGTTTCCTCTGGATTACTGATGCCTGCCGCAGATTTCGTGGCGTGCATTGGATGTCCACGCGGTGTACATTGAATGCTGTTTCGCGGCGATGCCTGTGTACCTGTGGACTGTGAGAGTCAGTGATGGGGTTCATTCCTGCAGAAGATCTGGCCTTTGTTCGAGCGGTCAGCGAATTGAGCAACTGCAATCCGTTTCTCCCTGAGCGACTGGAACTTGAGAGGACCGCACTTGGCGACTCCTTTGTCGCCGAGCCACATGCGTACTGGGGCTTCACCACAGAGCAGATGACTCAGCGGCGCAGTAACCTTGTGCTGATTCTGGATCGCGCGCGAAGAGTTGCCGAAGTCTTGCGAAGCAAGTTGCTGCGAAGGCCTGCTGTCGGAGACGAACAACTGCTTCTGTACGATGATCTGGTTCTGTACATCCTGTTCTATGAGCAATTGGATGTTTGGGGGAAACGGTTGCCAGAGTTAGCCAGTCATGCGGGAGCAGAGCAGGCGACATGGAAGTGGCATTCAACACAGTTTGAGTATTGGTTGCAGCTGCCGGATCTGCAATTGCCGTCGCACATGCTGAAGCTGCACCTGTTTGAGATCTTTCATCAAATCTATCGCGCGTTCTTCCACATCTTTCATTGCGTGATCGGACAGTCCTCACCGGCTGCCAAACTTCGAGCCAGAATATGGCAGTCCATCTTCACACATGATCTTCGGCGATACCGCCGCGGCTTGTATCGGAGCCTGCATCAAGTAACGACTCTTGTCACGGGACCCAGCGGGAGTGGTAAAGACCTGGTGGCACAGGCCATTGGAATGTCGCGATACATTCCGTTTGATCCCAAAAAAAACGCGTTCGCAGTTTCTTCTGCCGAGTGCTACTTCGGGGTGAACATCTCCGCGATGTCCAGAAGCCTGGTCGAGTCGGAGCTGTTTGGCCATGCTAAAGGCGCCTTCACTGGTGCTGCGGGTGCGCGAGCTGGATGGCTGGAGGCCTGCGGAGAACACGGAGCCATTCTGCTGGATGAGATTGGCGAGCTGGACGCAACAATTCAGGTGAAGCTGCTTCGCGTCTTGCAAAATCGCCAGTTTCAGCGGCTTGGGGAAACTCGAGTAAGAAACTTCGAAGGGAAGATTATCGCCGCCACAAATCGAGACCTTCAGCACGAAATTGAAGCAGGCACATTTCGTGAAGACTTGTACTATCGACTTTGCTCGGACGTCATTGAGACTCCATCCCTTGCGTCGCAGGTCGAGGATAACCCTGACGTCCTTCAGGACATCGTAACTCACATTGCAGGACGCGTTGCGGCTGGCGAACAGGAGGCATTAGCGAAGGAGGTGGTTCATTGGCTAAGCCGCAACTTACCACAGAACTATCATTGGCCGGGAAACATTCGCGAGCTTGAACAATGTGTTCGCAATATTCTGATCCATGGGTCTTACGAACCAGCGCGAAGCCGCGTTGCTGTTTCTGGCCGGAAGTATTCGCCAGAAGTCGAGCGTCTGATCGACCAGCTTCAGGCACTCAGTCTGACTGCTGACGAGTTATTGTCCGAGTACTGCCGGATTGCCTATGGCCAGACAAAGAGCTTCGAGAAGGCGGCCAAACTGCTTCAGCTCGACCGACGGACGGTTCGCGCCAAAGTTGATCGCGCCGGGGGTGTCGAAGAATAGCTATCCGCAGTGCGTTTAGCGTCGATTCCGGTCCGAATGGTTTCTGACAGCAGGGGCCATCCTTACCGGATTGTTCCACTCAGATCGGTGCGCGAGAGCACTGTTGCTGACGTTGCGAAACAAAATCGCTTCACCAGCAAAGCCCCTCAGTTGACCCTTCGAAATGAACCGGGCAAGCGTCGGATCATTGAGCCTCGCCTGATGAGACCTGTGTGCTGGAGCGGCTGCTGTGCATCAACCGTCAGCAATGAATTGCCCGGTTGCTTCCGCCCCCTTCCTAATGGGGGCAGCTTTTCTCGTGTGATCCAATCCCTCAACGCACAACAAGCGTCAGGTCAGGAAAGCTGATTTCGTTTTCCTGAGGAGTTGCAGGAACATCCGGTGGCCCGGGATTGCCGGAGATCTGACGGAGGCGGATTGTTTCTCGGAATAGCACATCCATCGTCCTTGCATGTCCGGGCACCGCAAGATGATTGCAGGTCTTAATCCGATGAACGACGGGGCACAGAAACCCGGTCGGAAGTTGAGCACAGTCACGATAGATCAGCACGATCCGATCCGCATTCTTTGGCTGCAGTTGCTCACCACGATGATAGTTCAATAAGAAGCAGTCAACGGAAACGAGTGTGTCCACGCGAACGTCCGTGG
>CAIJTV010000188.1:0-1535 GCA_903823635.1 uncultured Planctomycetaceae bacterium | reverse complement strand
GCCGGTGCATGCGACCAACTTGAGCCTGATTCTGGGCTCGGCCGCTACGATTGAAAATGCAACTGGTGGTTCTGGGGCTGACACGCTGTTCGGCAACGGCCTGAACAATACTCTCACTGGCGGTGCGGGAGACGACAGGCTCATCGGAGCCGCTGGCAGCGATTTACTGCTCGGCGGAGCCAACAACGACCGCTATGATTTTTTCCCGACCACTGTGCTCGAAGCCGATCAAGTGACGGAGAATGCCAATGAGGGCATCGACACTCTGAACTTCGCCTTTCTGACGACAGACGTCGTGGTGAATCTCGCGTCGACGTCTATTCAGCCGGTGCATACGAATCGCACGTTGAGGCTGAACTCCGCGAGTGTGCTTGAGGACATTGTCGGCGGCAGCGGTGCTGACACGCTCTTTGGAAACAGTCTGAGCAATTCTCTAAGCGGCAATGCCGGTGACGACAAACTTCTCGGGGCTGCTGGGAATGACGTACTGCGCGGCGGAGCCAATAACGACACCTACATGTTTGTCCCGACTTCCACAGCCGAAGCCGATCAAGTGACGGAGAATGCGAATGAAGGCATCGACACACTGAACTTCGCCTATCTGACAACCAGCGTTGTCGTGAATCTGGGATCGACTTCGATTCAGACGGTGAATACGAATCGAACGCTGAAGCTGAATTCTCTGAGCACCTTCGAAAACGCGGTAGGCGGCACGGGCAGCGATACGCTGTTGGGGAATGCTGTGGCGAACCGCCTGACGGGTAATCTTGGCGATAACATTCTGGTCGGCCTGGAGGGTGGCGACATTCTGGAAGCGGGCAGTGGTCGGGACATCCTGATCGGCGGTCTGGGACTGGACATTCTGAAGGGCGACGCTGGCGACGACATCCTGATCGCGGGACGCACAACGAGCGATACCAGTCTGAGCAATCTGAACACGCTTCGGACGCAGTGGATTTCTGGCAACGCGTATGCAGCTCGGATCACGAATCTGCGAGCTGGTGTGGGCAGTCCGTTGGTTTCATTGAAAGCGACGATTAACGTGTTGAACGATGCGGGTGAGGATGATGTATTGGTGGGCGGAACCGGGTCAGACTGGTTCTTCAGAGCTATCGACGATGTGCTTGCTGATCTGTTCGCGGGTGAATCTGTGGATCTGTTGTGATCTGTTGCAGCGTTCCTGATCAGTTTCAGGATCGGAGGACTTACGTCCTGCCGCTCGCCGAGACTGCGCGAGCGGAGCGCCGTCAGTCGCCCGATCTGTCCGCGCGCGATTCAACCGCACGGCGGCCCCCCCGAAACACCCCGTTCAACGATGCGTGAACGAACCATGGACGATTTGCACGCGCACAGCGTTTGCTCCAATATCGGAGGACTTACGTCCTGCCGCTCGCCGGGACTGGGCGAGCGGAGCGACGTCAGTCGCCCGATCCGTCGAGGATCGGCTCTAAAACAACAGGCCATATGTACGCCTGTCCCAATTCCTCTGAGTCTGGAAGCGATTCTGAGTTTGTGCGCGAAGCGGTAGTGTCTGG
>CAIJTV010000187.1:0-20369 GCA_903823635.1 uncultured Planctomycetaceae bacterium | reverse complement strand
GTCTGTTAATTGCCTGTCTGCTTCTTGCCGTGCAATGTTGCAAACGTTGTCCGCGTTGTTGATTCTGATTGCGGCCGTTGGATGTGGCTCCGCGCCGCTGCTGGGGTCCGAGGAAGTCAGCAGCACGGCTGATGCTCTCTACACCGCTGTAACATCTCGGCGCCTGGAACTTGTCGATGCTGTGGAGGAGAACCTGAAAAGACTGCAGGCAGAACAGCAGGTTTCACCAGCCGCTATGACAGCGCTGCAGGCCATTATTGCTCAGGCCCGAGCCGGCGAGTGGCAGGCCGCCGCAGAAGAGCTCGATCAGCTTATTCGAAACCAGCCAGCTTAAGCGAACGATGCTGAAGTATGGCGTCGTCTTTCACCTGGGATTTGGGTCGAAATACTACCCGGGAATGGTGTGCCTGCATTCGTCACGACGAACTTGTCACACCCTGCAAATTGCAACGTTGTTCTGTAGGGTGTGACAAGTGAGCCTCAGCGAACACAGGCACACCGCTTAAATCCCTGCTTGATTCAAACGGGAAGTTATTACAGGACTGTTCCTTAGTTCAGGGCAGACTATTCTGTCAGTTGCTTCACATGAGCGAAGCGTGCTCGAAAGGCGGCAGATTCTTCAGCGGTGGTGGCCCACAGAAACAGCTTCCCGCCTTCATCCACTCGCACATCGAAGCCCAGTTGAAGTTTATCTCCGATTGAAGTCAACAATCGCGAGGGAGCGATTTTTTTCTCGCTGCGTGAATAGGTCAACTCCTCCAGATTCTTTCCTGCTGAGGCCAATTCGAAGCTGGAATTAAAGACCGGGATTTTTAGTCGTTCAGAGACGACAGCCAGCAGGGCCGAGACTTCTGCGTCTTCGACATCAACGGGAATTGATTTCAGGTAAGCAGGCAGGATCTTTGCCACGGTCTCCTGAGTTTTCCAGCCGGTTGGCCAGAGGTTATTGGTTTCTCCGCCCGCATCAATCTGGAGTTCGAAACGATTCGCGGCGATGCGTTGAGGACGAAAGCCCAGACCGTATTGCGCAAGGACAATCGCGATGCCGCTGCCTTTGCTGCAGCCTTTCAGGTCCAGTTCTTCCGGAGCAGATTCCGGGCGACGTCCAAGGGCACGTTCGCGAGCGGCGTCAGCGAATGTCAGTTTCACTCCTTCCGGCAGCCCCAGCGATTCTACCGCCACGAGCGGTGATTCCAGATGAACGACTTCGGTGACCGGTTCACTAAGAACTTTCATGACTTCCAGCAGTTGTTTTTCAGTCATGCCCCATGTGGGATTTCTTTGGGGTGGTCCGCCGCTTCCGTAATCCCGAAGTTCATCAAGGACGATGCGGAGCTTATTGGAGTCCGTCAGCGTAAACTTCTGGCGACCGATGCGAATAGAACCGTCGGACGACATGCCGCAGACGATATGCACGGTGACACGGTCCCCCTGAACAATGTCTTCGATGCGAATTTCTTCACCGGGTTTGGGCTGTCGAAACTTTGGCGCGTATCCCAATTCCTGAAGCAGTCGCCCCCACTCCTGCGCCTTCACGCGGTAATTCGGCGCTGACTGGATCAGGATATCCAGTTCCACAGTGCGAATGACGGGCCGCTCCGGCTCGGTGCTATTGTTCTCTGGTGTTGGTTTTGGTGCGGAATCGGATTGTCCGTAGGCCACAGGCGAGAAGCACAGCGCTAGAGTCAGGATCCACCAGCCGGAGAGATGCTGTTTGCTGCACATGGAAGCTTACTCGTCTATCAGGAGATTTATGAAAGTGAGTCTGCTTTTCGTTGACCGCTGAGTTGCGGGCGACGCAGTTCACTCAGTCCGCAGGTCTCGCCCGCGGCTTGGAGCTAAAGGCAATACCGTTCAAAAAACAGCAGGCACACTTTGTGTGCCGTACGCTGATTCGCAGAAGCTCGGCTTTATCCGGATCGTGACACAGGTGATGTACGTAGGACAGTGCTTCGTTTAACGGTGTTGGCGATAAACAAAAGCAAGTCAGTTCGTGCTGAGATCGCTATCAGGATTCAGCAACAGTGGCGTATCGTTCGGATCTTCAGAGTCGTTTTCGGCAGGCTTTTCAGACTTGATTCGGTGAGACAGAACCTGGTCACGGTAATCTCGTAAAGGACCAATCAGAGCCGCGTTGATGTAGCGTCGACGACACAGAAAATCTGCCTGACTTACGTTTGCAGCCTTGGCTTGTTGTTCCATATGATCCAGCGCCAGGTTTGTGACTCTGATTGACTGATCCACATCATGCTGGACTCGAACGGCCGACTTTGGTTCCCAATTCGTTCGTGCTTCCCAGCGTTCGATCAACTTTTGCACGAGTGAGTTCAGCATGTCATATCGGTCGGCATCAGCCTTGACCAGTTCTGGCTGATGCACAAGTTGTTCAATGGCTGCCATCACGGGACGGACGGACGCGTCGGTTGAAGTTGTGAAGAAGACGGTATGTAGCCGGTGTTGAAACTCGCTGGCGGGATCGGGGTGATTGGTCAGTTCGTGCAACCGTACGATTTCGTAGTGTGCAAAGTGGCTCAGCAGCGGTTCTGGACTGCTCGTAAATCGCTCCAGTTCCGCGATTTTATCGTTTGCTGGCAATTGCTGAGTTGCCGCAGTGAGAGCATCTCCCAACGCCACAAAGTAATCACGACCGAAGACGTCTAAAGGGTGAGAAGTCTTGACGATATGTCCAGCCTGAATAATCTCCTGAGGAGGACGGGGGCTTCGCTGCATTTCCATTCGCAGTGACTTGCGATAGGTCCAGGGCTGATCCGGCATACCGGCCAGAATTTCCTGTTGTTGAGTCAAGGCATTCAGGCGTCGTTGAACCTCGGCATGGTCATCGCCTTCCGGGATTTTGGCGAGAAGCTGTATCTGATGTGGCCCAAAGGCCACTCGGATTTCTTCGCTGCGTGAGCCTGCTTTCGCAGTGTTGAACGGCAATTGCATCGCAAATCCACCGTGGCTGATGGAGATTGCTTTGGGAGGGAGTTCGCGGTTGAAAATCCCAATGGGATCTCGCGCATCCACGAGAGGAAGAACAGCAACCTGAGACCAGTCCCATCCGGTCGTTGCGATTTCCTGCTGGACATGTTCTCGCTGCAAGCGAGAGAGAATTTCGGGATTCACCAGTCCACTGCTGCTATCCGTGGCAAACAGCAGGATTTCTCCGGGCACTGTTTGAACAACACCCACATGAGAAAACACCTGAAGCATAGTTGCCATCGTCTGCTTAACAGGCTCCGGCCCCAGTTCATGCTGACGAAAGCGCTGACAGAAGACGCTCTCTGAGTTCATACGCAAACGGGCCGCTGCATAAAACTCGACAGTGTACTGGCCGATACCAGATAATCTTTGAGCAGTATCAGCCGACGCGACAACGACGTCGAATGATTTCAAGCTGCGATCTTTGAGAGCGACGATCTGCGGAACATGCAGGATTCGAACTCGTTCATCTTTGTCGACCGGAATATCCTGACTACCCCATGTGAACTCATGCGCCAGATCTGTCAGGCTGACATCGGAGCGAATGGCCACGATTTCCTGAACCGGGAAGTGACTGCAGGATCGCAGGCAGGCTCCGGTATCATCGCCCAGGACAAGGACTCGAGACGGCTTGGGATGGCTAACCAAGGCCATGATCGCCGGTAAGATTTCTTCTGCGGGCTGAGGCGACAGATTTGTGTTCGTACTGACTTTTCCCAAAGAAACGCCGTTTCTGAGGAACTCCACAACATTCCCGGCTCGTTTCCAGACAGAAAATTCTCCGGTCGGGCCGGTTGCCGTTTTCATCAGTCGATTGGCATCGGATTGCGGAATCAGTTCCTGGTCAACGCCTCGTTCGATGGCTGCCTGAGTTCGAGGTGAGAAGATTAATGACGATGTCCGGACCGTGTCAAAACTGCCGAGAAGCGTTAACAGGGGAATCAAAAGCATCAACGTCGATGCACGCATTTCGAAGGTGCGTTGTTTGATCTGAAGATGCCAGACGGTGTCTGAATTCGCGGATCGGATTTGAAAGAACAGCCCCAAAGCGTGGAGAAGTAAACCAAGAGTCAGCGCGAGCATCGGTGACAGACCACGTCCGATTGAGACGAGCCCAAATGCCATTCCCAATGTTATTGCCTGGATTTCGACTCGTCCTCCCGAAGGGCGAATTTCCTGACGCGAAACAAGAATTGCTGGCATTAACAGGGCCGTGGCCAGGAAAGCACATTCGGTGGCCTGAAACAAAATGGTCAGCACGGGAGAGCTGTTCGCGCTGCTGATGTGCAGATTCACTTCGGCGAGTAATCCGAACAACACCGGGAGCAATGCCAGCATGCACAGCGCGATGGCATTCATTCCTTTGACACGCAGAAGTCGCTCCGCCGCCGCTGACGAAAGAGTCAGACTTGCCACGGAGGTGATTCCGGCAGCGATGACCAGAACAGGCACCGTGATCGTCACGAGGTGATTCATGATCTGAGCAACGGCGACACTCAGAATTCCAACGGCCGTAAAGTGCAGAGGCACGAGCCAGTCCGGAGAGTTCTCCGTTGTTCGTGGCGTTTTAGGAGTGTTGGCAGTATTTGCAGTCGAGAGCTTAAGCACAGTATAGAATGCGAATGCCCCCAAGACGGTGCATGTGGGAATCAGAGCCAATGGCCAGGCAAACAGGCACAAGAGAGTGGTCAGCGAAAAACCAATTCCTCCCGTCAGAAAGGAACGGATCCAGGTTCCGCCAGCCACAGGAGTAATCGACTGGAAGAAGAGACCGGCCAGGGCGGTCATTGTGGCCACGATGACAGATGGAAACAGCAAGGCCAACATTGCCTGAAAGGAGCTGCCCGTGCCGACTGTTTCACATCCGGCCAGCAAAGTCGAACTGAGCAGTTCCGGAAGCAGCCAGCTCAGAGGCAACAAAGCCAGCGTGAGCGCAAGGGCAGGCCCATTAATACGGTTTCGCCGCACGAGATGCACCGGAAGGAAATCCCCCAACCAGCGGGCCGCAGTGACACCAACGGTAAAACCGATCATTAATGCGGTGATTGAAATCGGAGAAGTCCCGCACAGGCTCAGCCACCCGATTGCCAGTTGTGCGACGATGGTTCCCGCAGCCATTGCGGCAAACACACGATTCAGGACGATTTCACAGTTATTTCGTAGAAACGCGAACATCGCTTCCTTGCCTGAGATGTATTTGAGACGTCAGCTTTGAAAAGTATAACGCACGCTTTCTACCGGACAATCAGCATTTGCCTCAAGACTGAAGCCCAGACCCATGCATACGTCGCTGGAATGTTCACTCACGGGAGAGATTCATGATCACTTGAGACTGCAGGGGCTGAGTCGAGCAGGGAAGCCGCTTTTAGCTCGATACGACCTGGGTAATCTCAAGGGTCGGCTGACGCCAGCAGTGATTAGGGCACGTTCCGAACGCTCGATGTGGCGATTCTACGACGTGTTGCCGGTTGATTCTCCGGATCAGGCGATTTCTTTGGGAGAAGGCTTAACGCCATTACTGACGTGTTGTCGCCGAGGTGTCTTTCGGGAATTCGAGAATCTTCTGGTCAAAGACGAGAGCTTCAATCCTACTCAAAGCTTTAAAGCCCGCGGAATGTCGGCCGCGATTACTCGCGCCGCTGCATTGGGGGTGAAAACGGTGGCTCTGCCTTCAGCGGGAAATGCGGCCGGCGCTGCGGCGGCCTATGCGGCTCGAGCAGGAATGAAGTGTGTCATCTTTGTTCCGGAAGATACTCCTCCAGCGAATATTCTGGAATCAGCCTGTGGTGGCGCACAGGTTTGCCTGGTCAATGGATTGATCAGTGATTGTGGTCGTTTGTGTCGAGCCGCTTGTGATCGATTCGGATGGTTTGATCTCTCCACTTTGAAGGAACCATTTCGCATTGAAGGCAAGAAGACGATGGGCTATGAACTGGCGTTCGATCTTGCTGACCTTCGCAGGACATCAGAACTTCAGTTGCCGGATGTGATTCTGTATCCCACCGGTGGCGGTACAGGATTGATCGGGATGTGGAAGGCCTTTGACGAAATGGAAGCGATGGGCTGGATTGGTACAAAGCGACCTCGCATGGTCGTAGTTCAGGCGGAAGGTTGTGCTCCGATTGTGAAAGCATTTCGTGATGGAGCAACATCCGCGCCGATGTTCCCGAATGCTCATACCATCGCTTCGGGATTGCGAGTGCCTGCGGCCGTCGGTGACTTCATCATGCTGGATATACTCCGCCGCAGTCATGGGACTGCCTTGACAGTGACCGATGCTGAACTGATGCAGGGCGTAGAAGAGCTGGCTCGAGTCCAGGGACTGCACTGTGCTCCGGAAGGTGGAGCCGTCTGGATTGCGGCGAAGCAGTTAAAGGATTCGGGTTGGATTGCACCACACGAAACGGTGGTACTGTTCAACACCGGGGCCGCAGTAAAATACAACCATCTGCTGAAGTGCGAAAACGCCGTGCGACTTGATCACACGAACCCGCAATGCATAGACCAGCTGACTGATCTCTGAAAGTACATGGGCCTCAAAGGCAGTGGCGAATGTTGCGGCTGAGATGATCGCGATGAGATCTGCTGCTGTTCAGGCCACGACTATTCAGTGAATTGCCGCAGCGTTGGGAGTAGAGACATTCGTTGGCTGTGGTGAGGAGTCTGCGGCGGGCGGAGCCGGAAGAACCGGAGGCATGTCAGCGGGGAAGGTCTCCGGAGCTGTGACTGGTGGATGATTTTCAGGGATGTTCATAGGCGTCACCGGTGCCGTTGACAAGGATGGTGCCGTTGACAGCGGGGGCGCAGTTGACAGGGGAGGCGACGCTGAAGATCCGGACGATGTGGGGCATGGAGAGGCAGGCGGACAGGCGTCATCTTTGAATAATTTTTTCCAACTGTCACGCCACGACTTTTCTGGTTTCGCTGCCGTCACCATGAGCGAGGTTGAAGCATAGTTGTACCAGGCTGCCAGATCCCCGGCGATTTCATGCATCAGGGCTTGCGGACTATTATGTCCTGGTGCAGGCTGACACGCGGGTTCGCGGCAGAACAGTGCCTTCTTTAAGCTGAATTTACTGCCTTCGCACTCATATTCTTCCCCGGACCAGGTCGCCGTTGTTGCGAAGACAGGATCCTGAGACTGTCCATCAAGGACCTGAACTTCCAACGTCGCGCGAAGTGGATAGTACGGGCGATACTCAATCACGCGGACTACCAGAATCTGGTCAACGATCGGCAGTGATTCCGAATGATACATTGGATTGGGTGGCAATTGCGGCGGGAGGCCATCCTGCGGAGACGTGAACGCAACAGAAATAATGCCTTCAGAAGAGTGCTGCGGAAACTGAGGTATATCAGATCGTGGTTGAAGCGAAACCAGCGGTTCCACGGCCAAAGCTGCGGAGGACAGTTGCAGTTCACGCATCAACACGGTTCCCAGATTCGATGCAAAGTGGGTGTGGACCGGGTCGATGCCGCTCTGCATATTCAATCCCAGTTTGAGTCCTGGAACGGTTACAGGAGGCGGCACATAGTTGCGATCAAATTCTGCATGAGCGAGAGGGTTCGTGGTGAATCTTGCGGACACAGAGGGGCCACGCAACTCATTCAATGACGGTCCGGCATGACACCCGGCCAGCAACGCGAGACTCGCCACGAGACTTCTTCGGAAGAATCCTGTTGCCTGGTGGCTTGAATGGCGAGAGTTCGAAATCACAAAGATTGTCCGGCTGCGGACTGTGGAACTGGTCGTAGTGGATTCGTACCACGCGATGGTTTAGGGGCGGGATTTGACTTGTTGGCAGAGCCGGTCTGAGAAACGACTTCCCCAACAATCTCTGACAGCGAATCCAGCTCTTCCAGATAACGCTGGTCGGCCATTTCAGCTCGCCGGCGAAGCAGTTCGTTGTCCATAAGCAACTGCCTTTGTTGTTCCGCCATTTGCTCCATGGTCGTTCTTGCCTTCAACGTATCAAGTTGAAGTTCACTCAATTTTTGATTCATCTCGTGAACTTGCTTCTCGCACTCCGCCATTTTCTCGGGAGGCGAGATTGCGTCGGTAAGGTATCCATAGTTGGGAAGCATTCCGGGAGGACACACGACTGCCGGTGCTGACCCTGAATGGGCCTGAGCCCGAAACGCCGAAGCGGGAGCTGCTGTCAGCTCTGGCCCACTAACAGGCTTCGAGCCGGGGAGACCAGCTTCAACTGTCGCTGGTGGCAACCCGGGCGACAGGGGCGTCGTCAATTGAAATTGCTCGGGGACAGATGCGGTCGCACCGGGCAACGCCTCAGCAGTCTGCCCTTGTGCCAGAGTTGTCGCAGCAATGTCTGCAACCGGCGGCATGGCCTGAACCACTTGTTGTGATGTCTGTTGCTGAACTGGCTGCTGTAGGGTGGCAGGAGCTTGCTGGGGCATAGCCGAGAGAACCTGAGGCTGCTGCAAATATGGCTGCTCTGCAACTGGCTGTTGCTGCATTACTGGCTGTTGCTGCATTACTGGCTGTTGCTGCATTACCGGCTGTTGCTGAGTTCCATTGTTGACCGGAGCGACGTTCGCCACTGCTTGAGACGCTGGAAGCGGAGCGACGGGTAAAACGGTCAATTCATTGGTGCGAGGTGGCATTGGGGGAGCCGCACAATCTGCTTTCGCCATCTCGGGATTGGCTGCTATCTGGGCCGGGAGAACGGGCTGTGCAAGCTTCGACTTACCAAGCAGATTCTTCGAAAACGCGCAGCCAGTGGAGAGACAGAGGCACAGTGCGATGATCAAGTGAAGCGATTGTGATGTTTTGATTGGGATCGAAGATTGCGGCATGACTGTCTTCCGTTGCGAATTAAGAACGGAGTCAGCCGCGACACGGGCGATCGGATCACCGTGTACTGCAGTCATTGCAACTGCTGACAATCGTTCGTTCATCACCAGAGACTCCCGGATAACGTCGTTTAACCACTTCGCATGTTTATTCATTGCGCGGCCACGATTGAGGTTATGATCGGAATAAGATATCCCGCAAACACCCGGCCTCAATTTATGCCGCCCCAGGAATAATCGCTGGAACGCCTGAAAAAAATGCTTTTACTCCCTGAAGGAACTGAGATCGCTCGGGACAAGGTCAGGGAATGTCCCTGTCCCGATTTGGTCAATGTGAGTTACTGGAGCGTCACACTGCCGTAAGCACATTCGACAACAGTGACTTCACCACAGCCACAGTGAACCACGATTGCAACGACATCCCCGGTATCCGGATCAGTCTGAACGGAGACAGTGGATGGCTCCTTTGAGCAACGAGTTTGTTGTCCCAAGCGAACCGGAGCTTCACTGAATCGAACCTGCTGGCTTGATAAAACGCGGCCTCGAGATGACAGCACGGCACTCATGATTCAATCCGTTCCAGTTTTAATCCGGGGATAAATTTGCAGGGGTGGCTATCCACTGGCTGTATTCAAAACCACATGTTGCCAGAAGAGATGCCGCAAAGAGTTTGGCTGCGGAAGCTCTTGTATTGCTCAGCCTGTTTTCCGTCTGATGATTGACTTGAGCTGTAATTCTGCGGCTGCCAGAAGTCGCGAGACGCGGGATTCCGAAAGTCCCAGCACCTGTCCAATTTCCTTCATTCGCATGTCTTCCATATGATACATCGTGACCGCGAGCCGCATCTTTTTAGGGAGTTGTTCGATCGCATCGGCCAGAGCCATTCGTTCTTCTGCTCGGTGAGATCCTGCGTCGACCTGAGAATGGCGATGATCGGGTGTCGGTAGTTCTCCCAATTCATCCGCCCAGTTTTCGGGACGAGTTAACCGCATGGCGGTCAGGCAATCTTCTACTTCGCGGACTGATAGTCCGGTGGCATCTGACAGTTTCTCCGGAGTCAGCGGAGGTGCCATATGAACAGATGCGTCTCTGATCAGAGCCCAGCTCTGGAGAATCGTTTGCGGGACCGGACAGTTGCGTCGCAATTCATCCAGAATCGCACCGCGGATTCGCTGGTAAGCGAATGTTGTAAACGCGGCACCTCGATCCGGATCGTACTGTCCTGCGGCTTCCACAAGCCCCAGAATGCCAGCCGATTCAAGGTTTTCGTTATCAACATATTCCGGTAGTGATCCCAGAAGCTTTCCCAGGATGTGACGGACGTAAGAGAGATGTTCGATGATCAGGCGATCTCGAAGATCCATCGTACAGACTTTATGATATGCTTTTACAGCGGAATGCATGCGAGTGCTCATTTGGATGATTTCGCAGTCTTATTCTTTGCACAATTTGAAATGAGGCCGTGTATTCGCGGGACATCCCCTTGAGTGGTTAGCCTCAATCGTGACCGCGGACTGAATAGTTGCTTCGTACCACTCGGAATTCTGGCCCAACGAATCCTGAGATTTACTCAGAACGATTTTCTGCACCGGGGTCTGCCATCGTCTGCAGCAGTCTCACAAACCCGCGGACGCATATTGCAGAGATGATCGCGGCCGTGAAGGCACGCAGCACGATCTCTGCCGGTCCGGTGTTGCGAATGATGCCGACGATCATTACCACACAACTCACAAGCAGTCCGCAGGCCCGGCCCCACGGACGTCGATCGAGTATGATTTGATTGATATGCATTGGATTCAGATCTGTTACAGCGAATTCTGATTACGGGACCATGTTGTTCAGAGCGATGAGGCAATCCTCGGGGATCGATCCCAGTTTTTTCGTTTTCATTGTCAGGCTGCACCGCGAAGCTGTCCGGCATCGGTGTTGGATTCCGGACCAATAATGTCGTCGAACTGCAGCATCACGGCTGAGTCAATCACCAGATCATTTGGAACTTCCTGATAAGCGATCACCCCCACATCGGGAGTTGTGCGTGCGAGCAGTCGCTTGAGAGGACGCCGTACCTTTTGGTCCACCAGCAGAGCCAGCGGTAATTGATTTCGCTCAGATTCCCGCGCGGCCTTGCTGACCGCTTCAATCAGTCGCGTCAGCGGACCAGCTCCCAGTGCTAACTGATCCTGATGCAGTGACTGTCGCATACGCGAATCCAGTTTTGGCTCCATCGCGACAACTCGCAGGCGACCATCGGTTCCACGGAAGCGTTCACAGACCAATCGGCCCAGATCCACGCGAACGTGATCGGTCAGATCTTCGCTGGTCTTGGTCTGAGGAGCATGATTCACGATGGACTCGAGAATCAGAGTAATATCGGCCAGGGGAATTCGATCCTCGGCCAGTTGAACAAGAACCTGATGCAGCATTCCCATGCGGATAGTCTCCGGTTTAATCTCTTCAACAATGGTGGGGGCAAACTCTTTGGCTCGATCGAGCATCTGCTTCAGAGCTTCACGCGTGAGCAACTCATGCGCGAAGCGTTTCAATATTTCACCAAGATGAGTAATCAGAACACTGAGTGGATCAACAACGGTGCATCCCTGAATTTCGGCCGAACGACGGTTTTCGGAAGTGATCCAGCGGGCGTTCAAGCCAAAGGCCGGCTCGGTTGTCGGCTCACCTGGCACACTGGTCTGACGACCTTCAGGCAGGATCGCCAGCAGCTGTTCCGTTCGAAGTTCACCGCCTGCGACTCTGCGACCAGCGACGAGAATGCGATATTCTTCAGGCTGCAGACCCGACAGATTGCTGTTCACGCGAATCGGAGGTATCCACAGGCCCTGAGATCGGGAGAACTCCCGACGGAGAGCCGTGATTCGCTCCGAGAGACCCTTGACTCGCTTACTCTGAATGAACGGAACCAGCCGTGCTCCGACTTCAACGACAGCTCGGTCTGTCAGCAGAAACTCATCGAGATGGCGTTCATCGTCAGGCTGTGTCGGCTTTTCCGGATCTGTTCCTTCAGGAGCTGCTTCTACCGGAGGAGCCGGTTTGCTTCGATTTGCAATTAGTAACAATGCAACGGAGACGCCCAAAAACGGGATTTTGGGAAGTCCAGGCATCAGAGCAATCAAGGCCAGAATGCCCGCCCCGATCCACAAGGATCGCTGGGAATGAAAGAGCTGTCCGCCGATTTCATCACTGAGGCTATCGTCCGACGTTGTCTTGGTAACCAGAATACCGGCCGAAGTCGCGATCACGAGTGCCGGGATCTGAGTGACCAGACCGTCGCCGACGCTCAGAATGGAGTAGGTCCGAACAGACTGGGCGAATGACATACCGTTGACGACGCCCATGATGACGCCACCGACGAGATTCACGCCGGTAATGATCAATCCGGCGATCGCATCTCCGCGGACGAATTTACTGGCACCGTCCATCGCCCCGTAAAATTCTGTCTCACGAGATAACTCATCGCGTCGTCGACGGGCTTCTTTGTCGTTGATGCTTCCGGCATTCAGTTCTGCATCAATCGCCATCTGCTTGCCAGGCATCGCATCCAATGTAAATCGAGCAGACACTTCAGCGATTCGCCCTGCACCTTTGGTGATCACCATAAACTGAATGGTGACCAGAATCAGGAAGATCGTCAGACCGACGACCAACTCTCCGCCCACGACGTAGTTGCCGAACGCAGTCACGATATGACCAGCGTCGCCTTCCAGAAGAATCAGTCGCGTAGTGGCGACGTTCAGTGACAGGCGATACAGCGTCAACAGCAGAAGCAGAGATGGGAAGACGGTCAGTTCAAGGGCGCGTTTGGCACTTAATGTCACCAGCAGCAGCAGAACTGTCGCCGCCAGATTTGCCGCCAGCAGCAAGTCCAGCAGCCACTGGGGCAGCGGAACCAGCATGACCACCAGGCCGATAATCATGCCGAACGAAAGCAGAGTTTCACTCTGCTTCATCCAGCTGCCGGTTGGAGGTATGGCGATTGCGGGCGTTGACATAGGGGATCTGGAAATTCAGCAAAAGACTGGGACTACGATGCAGACTCAGGGGCTCAGGCAGTTCTCAATGAAAACTTAAACTCAGGACTTTCGCGATTAACTGCCAGCCGTCGACGAGGACAAACAACAGGATTTTGAACGGTGTGGAGATCACCATTGGCGGCATCATCATCATGCCCAATGACATGAGAATGACCGAAACCACAAGGTCGATCAGAATGAACGGGATGTAGAGACAAAAGCCCATGATGAAGGCGGTCTTGAGTTCGCTGATGACATAGGCCGGCACCAGGACATCAAACGGAGTACTCTCGGGACGTTCGATCGTGGTGACGTTGGCCATCCTCGCAAACAGAATGATGTCTGCTTTGCGAGTTTGGCGGATCATGAAGTCGTGCAGTGCGAAACGACCATTGTTCCAGGCAGCCTGACCGGTAATGGTCTCGGCGAGATAAGGTCGAATAGCTTCCTGTTCAATTTTTGTGAGCGTCGGCCCCATGACAAACAGAGTCAAAAACAGCGACAGGCCAAGGACAACCTGAGTCGGCGGAATTTCCTGTGTCGAAAGCGCGCGGCGAACGAAGGACAGGACGATCACAATCCGAGTGAACGCCGTCATGGTGACGAGTGCTGCAGAAATCAGAGCCATCCCGCCGAGGAACAAGGCAACCTTGATCTGCGGAGAGAGTCCCTGAAATGCTTCAGACTCGAGGATTTGTTGAACTGTTTGTGCGGAATCCATTCCGGCACCCAGACGATTGAAAAAGGTAACTTGGCGAAAACTTATTCTGTACGCGGTCACTATTGAGGCGATTCGCGACAGGCTATCCCGCGAATGATCGGCCTTAATTTACACTGTGTGGAAAATTGGTTTGTGTTTCAGAGGCAAGGACGGTGAGGTCTGTCCGAGTCTTTGCGGGACGTTCATAAATCAGTGGGTCATCCGCTTCCGTCAATTCATCCTGAAAAGACGGAGGAGTCAGAACCAGTTGTTTGATACCGCCAGCATCGAAGGCTACTAACGCTCGATGTCCAGCCATTTCGATCAGTGACACAGATCGACCCGGTCCGAGTGACAGAGTTTCGATAACGCGTGATCTTGATCCGGGGGTTGGGAGCAGGCCACGTTGGCGTTGCCAGCGGCGAACTCCCAGAGCAGCCAAACTGAAGAGACACAACGCGATCACAATCCACGCAACAGCACGCGACAGAACCTGCACAGGACTGGTCTCAATGGCAACTTCGGCCCCGCGTTCCCCGATCGGGGCAGAAGTACTCTTTGGTTTGGCATCATCTCGCAGGTCCAGAAACATGCCGGCATCGGCGGATGATTTGAGTGGCATAGAGATTTCAGCCGGCTTTTGCTCAGGCGTGGCCGATGGCGTCGGCTGAAGCTCGGAAATCGTTTCAGACTGACGGAGTCCGGTCAATGAACTACCACTTGCCGCCGAGTTGCCTGAAGCCGCATCCGATTTCGGTTCCCATGCGGCTTGTTCGATAGCCGGTGAGCTTTCATCACCGTCGTGCGAAATCTCTCGAACATGAGTTTGATCCGGGACTCGGCTTCCATTGACCGAAGTCGCTGAGCGAGTGGAACGTAATGCAGAGGAACTCTGCTGCGTGTTCCGGTAAGGTTCGCTGCTGCTGTCACTGGAGCGAACCTGTGTCCGTGCCGCGCGCTGTGGCGTTTGTTCGACCTGTTGAGGCTGTTCGATTCCGGCTTGCTTTTCGAGGAATCCCTTGAGCTTTGAATCGATGGCGGATGATTCACCAGCACCTGTTGTCGAACGCCTGCGGAATTGTCCCGAACCGCCTTGCGACTGCTGGCCCACCGCCGAGGATGACACAACAGCTGAAGCAAGAATTCCAGCGAAAACGACCAGAATCAACGGCGATGCCCATCGCGCACCGGGACGTCGGGTCAGAGTTGATCTCTGAACGCTGTTCGTCGCGAATGCTGATTCGAAAAGCCGCATGATAAGTTTTCTTCCGTGAATTCTGTGAGCGTCTCCTGACGCTCAGTGCTGTTCTGCTGTATCAGCCGGAACGCGTTAGCGTCCGGTTTCCTGAAGCTCTGTCCAATTCCTGTCTACCGTTTCCGAGCGGCCGAAGAGCGAGACGCATCTCGTCCTTCTTCCGCGTTCACAATTTCTGTGATGCGAACAGCGAATCGATCATCGATGACGACCACTTCGCCGCTGGCGATTCTGACACCCTGAGCCATCACGTCGACTGGTTCCGAGACAGCTCGATTCAGTTCGACGACAGCTCCTTCACCCAATTTCAACAGTTCACCGATCGGCATGGTGACTCGACCAATCTCAACAGAGATTTCGATGCTCACTTCTGCAAAACGTTCCAGCGGCATAGCCGTGCTGGCTCGAGTTCGCGACACCTGCGGAAACTCCACCGGATGTGCCTCAGGAACGGAGGGATCTCCGCCCGGCATAATCTGGTCGAGCGCCGATTCGGTCGCTTCGAGGGTCTCGGCTGACGATTCGCTCACGCCTGTCTCCTCATTCTTTTTTGGATGCCAAAATACGGAACCCCTGCCGCTGCCCCAGACGACAAGGGAAGCCTAACCATTGCAGATGTCCGGAAACTCTCGCTTCCAGAGGACTGCCAGATGACTGATCAAGAATCAATGTGTCGCCCACGGCCAGGTTATTCATGTCGCCCAGTGTCAGAGTCGCTTTGCCAAGACTGACTGACATTGTGACCGGAAGCGTTTCCGCCAGGGCTCGCATCTGTGGTGAAACAGACTGATCAACGGCGGGAGGAATTGCGGACTCATTGATGCCGATAGAGGCCAGACCGACCTGAGGCATCAGCATCACAAATGTTTCTTCACCAACGGCCGTGTTGATCTGACCCACGATGCGAACAAGATTTTCGCGAGGCTGAAAGACACGGCTACGAAGTGGGCGAACGATGACCTGATCCATTTCGACGGGCAGCGGAGTCACTTCCGGCCAGCCCTGACTTAAGGCTCGAGCAATCTCGCCGAACAACAGTTCGACGAGTGAAAGTTCTGCTGCAGTCAGTGCTCGCTGTTCAGGCCACTCGTCGCCCAGTGTCCCCAACATTTCGCTGACCAATGTCAGAACGAGTCGGTTGGAGAAGGCAACCATTCCATCGAATCGATCAGGACCGATTTTCAGAAGGGCCGCATAACCAGGATCTGGAAGAGTCTGCTGAGCCTTCTGTGCGACAGACGAATCAATCCGAGCTGGCTGCAGGGTGATTCGATCTCCAGCCAGCGCTTGCCAGTATTCCTGGAGCATCGACGTGGCTGTCGCATTCCATGAAGACAGCGCGCGATTCGCCGAACCCGCCAGACGGCGCGGTGCGGAGAAGTCGACACTGGAGAGTGAATCAGGACTTGTCATTGAACGTTAAACTCTTCGAACAGGACGTCATAAATCTGGTCGTAACCGTCCGGGCACAACACACTGTTGAAGTGATCCCGAATCTCTCGACGCAAACGGTTCTGTCCGGCCGCTCCTCGGATGTCTTCAATGCTCAGGTCCGAAACTTTGCTGAGCAGCCAGTTTCGCAGCACGAATTTCTTCGCGTCGACCTTCTTTTTGAATTCTTCTTCAACGGCCTTGGGAATCTGTAGCGTGATCGAGAAGCTCAAGAACCGTGTGAGACGACCTTCGTTCAGATTGACGGCGATTCGTTGATCTTTGTCAGGCTCACCAAACGGCTGGAAAATTGTTTCTTCATCTTTAGGCAGCGTGAAGGCTTTCACCTTCTTTGACTTTGTGGCGCTGCCGTGGCCAGTGGCACTGGGCGGGGTGCTGCCGTGAGATTCTTCCGCAGGCGCTTCGCCGTGTTCCGTCGCTGTTTCTTCTTCGGCGTGTTCTGCGTCTACGGGGGCGTGACTTTGTCCCGCCAACATAAACGGCATCGCACTTCCGAGCCCTGCGCTGATCACTCCGACCGCGATCCAGGGAACAATGCTGCCACCACCAGAAGGTTTTTCGTGACCTTCTGCGGCGTGCGATTCCTGTTTAGCATGGTCTGACATGACGACAACTCTTGTTCTGACTGATAAAGGTTCGTCGATTCGGTCCACCCGAACTCGTCTCTCCCACAAACAAAGCAGCGCATGGCCGTCTGTGCGGCTGGCATCTGCCCGTGTCTTCTCAATCGACCGTTGTTGTCGAGGTACATAGTGGATTTGCCGATCAGGCAAACTCTGACGCCTGCGTTGTGTTGACCGGCGAAGGTTCTGCCATACTGAAACAGTGGTGAAACCCCTCAGCGCAGGGGAACATCGTGTGAATGAGGGAAAACATGCAGCGCTGAGTTCTTGATCACTGTTGTTCAAGTTTTTCGGTCCTGAAATCTTCCGCTCGATGGCTCTGCTTCTTGCGAACGGCTCCGACCCTTGTCCGATCGTTTAACGGCGAGCCGCAGGCGTAGGCGATCTCCAGCGACGACGCCACCGAATTCCCGCGGATGGCGCTTCGACGAAGTGAAATTGTGCCGCAGGCACAAGAAGCCTCTGTGAAGTTCCTTGTTAACTCCGGCGCTCTCTGAAAATTGACCGTTCACCCACGAGTTTCTTGTTGCTTCGTAACACAGCCTCTGCAGGCTGTGCCATGCTGCGGGGAATGGAATCGCGATGTTGACCACAGATGGACGCAGATAAACACAGATGAATCGCAGAGACGGCGAACAGCGTGGCGTGAGCCCACCCGAGGACTTGTTCGGAAGCTGAACTGCAGATCGATTGAAGAGAACTCGTTTTCCGTTGTTCGCGATCCTTTGCAGAAATCGCACTCGGTGGGCTGACACCCAACCGCTCGCCGGGATCTTCGGCCTCATCAAATGAGGCTGCAGACTTCTGAACGACGGCATCATTTTGTACTCATCATTCTGTCATCCACTCAAATTGCCATGCGAAGTTGTGTTTCGTCGCCTGACTGTTAACAAAAGAGTGCAGGTCTCTTTCTGAAAAAGGCTTTTTTCTGCCCCCTCAATTCTGCGCTTGGTGGCTTGTTTGTTGGGAACAGACCGGGATTCCTGGTAGACTACCGGCCCGCGAGCTTTTAATGATCTTGCCCAGCCTCACCATTTCAGTGACGTGAGCCCTCCGATGAATCCAAACTTCTTCCGGCGAAATCATTGCAGGATCCGATGCTTCGGATTTGTTTCCAGCCTGCTCCTCTTGTTGCTTGTGCTGCAACGGGACGCTGTGGGTCAGCAGGCTTCCGGCAAACCAGCGAAGGTCGATTTCAATCGCGACATTCGGCCGATTCTGTCCAACCACTGCTTTCAATGTCATGGAGCGGATGAGGAATCTCGTGCGGCGGATCTGCGATTGGATGTTCGTGAGTCAGCCGTTGAACATGGTGCGATCGACGCCAATACTCCCGACAAGAGTTCTCTGTTGGCGCGAATTCTGGCGACAGATCCTGAGGTGCGGATGCCTCCGGCAGAGACCAACAAGCCTCTGACCGAACAACAGATGAGCTTGCTCAAGCAATGGGTTGCTGAAGGTGCGGAGTATCAGGATCACTGGGCGTTTCGTCGGGTGGAACGGCCGGCTGTTCCGATGATCGAGAACGACACGTGGAGTCGGAACGAGATCGATCGGTTTATTCTGCAACGACTTCAGCAGAGCGGCCTGCAACCTTCTCCAGCTGCGGATTCGGCAACGTTGATTCGTCGAGCGACTCAGGATGTGCTCGGGCTATTGCCAACAGTCGACGAGGCGAAGCAGTTCTCAGAGGATGCAGCTCTGGATGCATGGAGCAGACAGATTGATCGACTTCTGACAAGTCCTCATTACGGCGAACGCTGGGGCCGTCACTGGCTCGATCAGGCGCGGTATGCGGACTCCAATGGTTACACGATTGACGGCCCACGTGTCATGTGGCCTTATCGTGATTGGGTCATTGGGGCTTTGAACCGAGATGTCCCGTTTGATCAGTTTACGATTGAGCAGTTAGCGGGTGATCTGCTTCCGAATGCCACCAAGTCGCAACTCGTGGCGTCCGCATTTCATCGCAACACCATGATCAACGAAGAAGGCGGCGTGAAGCCGGACCAGTATCGACACGAGGCCTTGATTGATCGTGTCAACACAACGGGAGCCGTCTGGATGGGATTGACCGTCGGATGTGCTCAATGTCATTCGCACAAGTTTGATCCGATCACTCATGACGAGTTTTATCGGCTCTATGCGTTCTTCAATGGCTCTGCGGACGCCAATAGTGCGGGGGAACTAGTTGAGGTGCGAGCCGATGAAATGTTCGGCTGGTCCGATGCTCAGTTTCAGGAACTGGAAGAACTGCAGACGCTGCAGAAGGAGAAGTCACAGCTCGAGAAGAACGCGCCGGATCAGCCGAATCTATCCAGCCTGGATTGGCAATGGCAGTCGGCCAAAGTGACGGCCGTGCGAGCCTCCGGCAGTATCATTCTGAAGATTAACCCGGATAGTTCTCTGCTGGTGAAATCTGAGCCGAACGCCAACGATGCGTACACGATTACCATTCAGAAGCCACAAGCTGCGGACGCTTCTACGACGATTACGGCCATTCGTTTGCGAACAATGACTGACCCCAGTCTTCCAGATGGAGGCCCCGGAACCGCAAGCAATGGTAACTTTGTATTGACAGATTTTTATCTGAAGTCGGGCGTCAGCGAACATCGCTTCGCGCGGGCGTGGGCCGATCACAGTCAGTCAAAGTATCCGGTTGTTGACGCGATTGATGAGTTGCCCACAACTGGCTGGGCGATCAATGTGGACGAAACTCAAAAGGCCGCGGGAGCAAAAATGAATGCTCCTCACGAGGCGATCTTTGCTCTCTCAGACCCCGTCGCGTTTACCGATGGAGTTCTGAATGTGCTGATGCGACATGATCTGAATAAGAACTATCTGACCGGGCACTTCGCGATTGATTTCTCGACGGCCCGAGTTTCGCTCGATTCGCCGGGAAGCATTTCTGCCATACGTCTGGCGGAGATCAAGAAGCGAATCGACGAACTGGAGACGTCATTGCCCGCCAAGGGGGCGTCCTTCAAGCAAATGGTGATGAAAGATCTGGAGAAGCCCCCGGAAACCTATTTGTTAACTCGTGGTGACTTTCTGAGTCCCGACAAAGATCACGGGCCGTTGCAGGCCGGAGTTCCGGCTGCTCTTGTGAGCAAGGATGCATCGCCAGCTTTTTCCAATCGCCAGGATCTCGCGCGATGGCTGGTGCATCGTGATAATCCGCTGACGGCACGAGTGACTGTGAATCGAGTCTGGGCACGGTACTTTGGACGAGGGCTGGTCGAGACAGAAAACGATTTTGGTTACCAGGGAACACAGCCAACGCATCCGGAACTTCTGGACTGGCTGGCGGCCGAGTTTATGGAGCATGGCTGGTCATTGAAGCATCTGCATCGCACCATTCTGAATTCAGCGACGTACCGCCAGAGTTCTCAGTTGTCGTCCGAAAATAACGCGGCCATGACGGTGGATCCGGACAATTATCTGTTGTCGCGTCAGAGTCGATTTCGGGTCGAGGCCGAGATTGTGCGAGACCTTGCGGTTGTCGCGAGCGGATT
>CAIJTV010000186.1:0-2707 GCA_903823635.1 uncultured Planctomycetaceae bacterium | reverse complement strand
GGTCCATCATTTTGTTTGGCCGCAACGTAGCGTCCTACAAGTTCGCCCTCGGTCAGTCGCTGTTGGAGTTCGCCACGCGGGAGCAGGAAGTCATTGCCTTGACGGATCTTGCCGTCCCTTTTGCTCGCAAGCTGTGTGAGCACTTGAGAACCGCCGACAAACAGGCCACGTCAACCAGCAGTAAGTTTCTCGACGTCTGCCGGAAGTTCAATGCTCAGGAGATTTCTGAGGCGGAGTTGATCGACAGCACGACAAAGCTGGGATTCAACAACGTGATCGACGCATTTCACGTTGTTCACGATGCCGAAATTGATGTCCGGTTCTTCACCGACGAACGAGCTGGCAAAGAGAGAGGCATCCGACTCACCGACAACGTCTTTCGTCTCACTGAGACAATTCAGTTCGACAACCTGCCTGCCGAGATCGAAGCGCGGTGGCGACTTGTCGAAACGGCGTGGGATCTGAAGATGCCCCGAGCAGTCTTGACCGTTTCCTATGAAGACCATTCCGGGTTGCTGATAACCTCAGGCCGTGACTTCGAGCGAAAGGCAATCACGAGTTGTCGAGACGCCCTTAACGGCTACCAAAAAGGAAAGTGCTTTTACTGCTTTGGGGACATCGGTGTTCTTGATGAATCAACAACGTTGGCGGAAGTCGATCACTTCTTCCCGCACGTTCTGAAACAGCATCAATTCGTCGGCCCGCTGGATGGCGTCTGGAATCTGGTTTTGGCTTGCCCAACCTGCAACCGTGGTTCCGCCGGCAAGTTTGCTCGATTACCTGAACTGCGATTCCTGGAACGCCTCCATACCAGAAACAGCTTCTACATTGAGAGTCATCATCCACTGAAGGAGACACTTGTCGCGCAGACAGGAGCGACAGAACTGCAGCGCCGCCAATTTCTTCAAGCGGCATATCATCAGGCAAAACAACTACTCATACTTCAATGGAAGCCAACGTTTGAACATGAGCCTGCATTCTGAAAAGGAAAACCTCCAGTTTTACGACGACAACGCGGCAGCCTACATCCTGTCGACGAAGGATCTCGACTTGTCTGAACTTTACAACCAATTCTTACCGCACATTCCCGCCGGAGGATTGATCCTCGACGCCGGCTGCGGCTCAGGTCGAGATTCAAGACAGTTTGCCCAACGAGGATTTCAGGTCGAAGCCATCGACGCATCACCGAGAATGGTTGCAGCGGCTGGACAGTATCCCGGTGTTCAAGCCAAAGTGCAAAGACTTCAAGACATCACAACAGCAAACCATTATGACGGTATCTGGGCTTGTGCGTCACTTGTCCACTTTCCGCTCGAAGAGATTCCATCGGTCCTGCAAAGACTCATCAATGCCCTGAAACCAGACGGGATTCTATTCGCCTCATTCAAACACGGAGCTGGCCAACTCGTAGATGCCCACCGCACATTCACCATTGTGAATGAAGAGTCCTTGGCGTCGATCTGTTCGGAGTTATCTGCAACGCAGACAATTCGCACTTGGGTCACAACAGATTTGTTTTCCAACAATCGAGTAATGTGGCTCAATGCATTACAAGTAAAGAAAAGTGTGTAGAGTGAAGTCGAACGAAGAATCAGGAGGCCGGCGCGGATTCATGATCGCACTGTGACAGAGCGCTGCTGTTTCGAAACAAGTCGTATTGCATCGCCATTGGATTCAATAAACCTCTCGAATTCTGTAAAACTCCGTGATCCTGCCGCCGACTAGCAGCGTTTTCGACGGAAGGCCCGAACGCAGCCGCTCAGCCAGCGTGGTAACTGGTATACGGCTCTGAAATCGTCCCTTTTGGAAGCATGTGTTCATGCGACCTCGTTTCGGACGTTCAGGTGACCTGAGCGGTTGCGTTCCGGCCTTTCCGGAATATTACTGACGCCTGCGCGTATGAAATCGCCAGGCTTTTCTTTCGCCCCTAAACGTTGGTGGTAATGTGAGACACAATGATTCTTGCGTCCAGGAAATGGGGGCTCGTTCGACATCTTTTGGTGAGGCCTTCTACATCCGGATTTACACCAACCAGTATCGCCCGTTGTCGTGGACAGAGATCTGGGAAGCCTTCATCGATTCGTATCCGGGGCAATGGGCAATTCAATCATTCCCTCCGGAAGATCGTGTCGTCGATGAGCAGAACATCTATCACCTGTTCGTCCTTACGGAACCGCCGCGAGGATTCGACATCAAACGTGGGCAAGTAGAGCCTGACTCATTCGCAAAGGGAAACCCCGTGCCTGCAATGGAATCGTATGGAGCAGTCCTAACACAAGTTGATCGCACAAAGGTAGCACAAGCAATTCATGCAGCGTGGTCCACAAAACGATGGAACGACTTGGCTCCACCGGATCAGGCAGACGCCTTGCGTGAAGCCGACGCGGCCCTGGTGGAGATCTCCCGCCAACTTTCATTGGTGAAGTCATGATGGCGGGGAAACCACGAATTCTGACGCTGCGGTTGAAGGCGCGCTGGTGGAACGAAGTTGACCTTGGCACAAAGTGTCACGCTGACATCACCGTCAATCCCGCTAACAATAAGAAGAAAGTCTCATGATCACAGTAGGCATGTCACCGACGACGATCCTGAGTGAAGCCAATTCGCTGGCGGCCGCATTTCACTTTGCTCTGGGATTCACCGTGCCTGACGGTTACGAGTTTCACAAATCGAATAACCCTCGATCGCTATTCGCCTGGAACCTCGT
>CAIJTV010000185.1:0-4018 GCA_903823635.1 uncultured Planctomycetaceae bacterium | reverse complement strand
GTTTGTCAGAGCACTCGGCGGGAATGGCAATGAAACAGGCAAGTTCAGTACGCCGCACGGACAATGGCTGGATGCTCGCGATGGTGTTCCAAAGCTTGTTGTGGCTGACCGTGCGAATAAGCGACTGCAATGGTTCGGAATGGATGGACAGCACCTCAAGACTCTGGACGGCTTCCTGTTTCCGGCCGACATCGACGTGCAGGGGGAATTCATGCTGGTTCCCGACCTGCATGCTCGCATCACGATCCTGAACGGCAAGAATGAAATCGTTGCGCAGTTAGGAGACGACGAAGCCTGGAGAACCGAAGTTCTGGCCGATAACTTTGCAATGCGGGCGAAGTCGGCCGAGTGGAAGCCGGGGCGTTTTGTGCATCCACATGATGCCTGCTTTGATGCTGACGGAAATATCTTCGTGACAGAATGGGTTAAGACGGGACGCGTGACAAAACTGGTTCGCAAGTCGTAGACAACGGAGAAATGGTGATGCCTGAAAGAATGATTCAGTCAAACTCGAGAAGCCGAAGTTTTATTTTCGTACTCGGTACTCTCGCGATGGCGTTTGGTGTTCCGGATGTCATTGAGTCCGCCGAACGCCAACGAATACCGTGGACTGAGTCGAAGCTTGTGGGGTCACCAGACCCGCCGCTGCCTTATCGAGCCGTTCGAGCGTACGAGAAACTGCCATTGTTTGCTCCCGTATATTTACGTCCTGAGCCGGGTACAGATCAGATCTTCTTTCTTGATCACAAAGGCGACTGGAAGGAACCCGGTGGCCTGCGTTATTTCACGGACAAGGCAGAAGCGGACAGCAGCAAACCTTTGATTGCTCTGGATCGACTGGTTTATGGATTTTGTTTTCATCCGAAGTATCGTGAGAACAAGTTTCTGTATCTGATCACCAATGGTCCGATGCCGGAATCGAATAAGCAGAATCGAATTTCACGGTTTACCGTTACGGAGTCTGCTGATGTCCCAGGAGAACTTAAAGCGGACAATGAACTGGTCATTCTTGAATGGGATTCAAACGGCCACAACGGTGGCGATCTGGCATTCGGTCCCGACGGTTATCTGTATTGCCCAACCGGCGATGGAACCAGCGACAGCGATACGCTGGCGACTGGTCAGGGGCTGAACGACCTGCTGGCCGTGATGCTGCGACTGGACGTTGATCATCCAACCGCCGACAAGCACTACTCGATCCCGCCCGATAATCCGTTTGTCCATGTTCCCGATGCCCGACCGGAGATCTGGGCCTACGGTTTTCGAAATCCCTGGAGAATGGATTACGACCATGAGTCGAATCAATTGTGGCTTGGACAGAATGGTCAGGATCTGTGGGAACAGGTCTATTTGATTCGTCGCGGTGAGAATTATGGATGGAGCGTTCAGGAAGGCGGGCATCCGTTTTATGTCGAACGGCCGAAAGGCGCGGAGCCGATTGTTGCGCCGATGGCTGATCATCATCATTCGGAATCTCGCAGCCTGACCGGTGGAGTTGTTTATCGAGGATCGAAGCTGCCGGATCTCGTTGGCTGTTTTATCTACGGGGATTATTCGACGGGCAAGATCTGGGCTATTCGGCATGATGGAACGAAGGTCACGTTTCATCGCGAAATCGCAGATACGACTCTGCAGATTGCCGGGTTCTCCATGAATGCTGCAGGTGAACTGTTGGTCGTGGATCATGCGGGCGGTTTCTATCGCATTGAAGCGATGCCTCCGCAGGAACCAACCAGTTTTCCTCGCAAGCTTAGTGAAACAGGTTTGTTTGCATCGGTTGCGGAGCATCGTCTTCTGCCGTCCGTGATTCCGTATTCAGTCAACGTGCAATTGTGGTCTGATGGGGCTCACAAAGAACGCTGGCTGGCCGTGCCGGGGGAAGAGAAGATTGATTACACCTCCACACGCGGATGGAATTTTCCGAATGGCTCGGTTTTGGTGAAAAGCTTTTCGCTGGAGAAGGTTGCGGGCCAGCCGGAGACAAGTCGCTGGATTGAAACTCGATTGATGGTCCGACAGCAGAACGAGTGGGTTGGTTATTCGTATCGCTGGAACGAAGAGCAGACCGATGCTGAGCTGTTGGATTCCGGAAGTGTCGATGTGGAGTTCGAGATTCAGGATCCGGCGGCCGAAGGTGGTGTCAGAAAACAGACCTGGCATTATCCCAGCCGTGCCGAGTGCATGGTGTGTCATTCGCGAGCCGTCAACTATGTCCTCGGACTCTCTGAGAACCAGATGAATCGAGAGCATGACTATGGCTCAGAAAAGTTCAATCAGATTCAGATGCTGTCGGAGTTGGGGATGTTTACGAAGCCAGTTCCCAAGCCAGTGGAAGAGCTGACTCGACTGAGCGATCCCTTTGACAAATCCGTGGACTTGAAACAGCGAGCCGCCTCATATCTTCATGCCAATTGCTCCAATTGCCATGTCGAAGCTGGTGGCGGGAATGCTCAATTCTCGGTTGAAATCGATGCAAAGCCCGAGCAGGCGAAGCTGATTGATGTGAAGCCGGTGCATACGGCCTTTGATCTGCAGGATGCAAAGCTGGTTGCACCGGGTTCACCGGAACGATCATTGTTGTTTCATCGTATGCAGAGACGAGGACATGGTCAGATGCCTCCGCTGGGAACGAATATCGTCGACAAACCCGCGGTGGATTTGATCCGTGAGTGGATTCTGCAGTTGCCGACGGATGCTGCATCGAAATGAGTTCTGCAAGCGGTGGCCGGAATCGAGCAGCCACATCGGATCTTGTGGCGGTGATCTCCGTTCTTGATATAACGGTTCCTGTCAGCGTTTTGCATTCGATGCTGGAAACAGGGCAAAGGTGGTGCAGAAGCCGTTGAACCACCGGGGTAAACCCGGTGGCGATTGATTTCGGTGCTCTTTTAACGTTGATCGCTCTGCAGGAATGTCAGCAGGTCAGCCATTTCCTGCGCCGTTAGCAGTGTCGCCAGACCGTTTGGCATTGGCGACACATTTGACGGTTGAATTGCAACGATCGAAGTTCGAGCGAGGTGGAACGTCTTTTGTGCATCGGGCGACAGAACGATCTCATCAGCAGATTCGCTGCTGATGATTCCGCTGATGACTCGACCGTCTTCCAGTTCAACACTGACCGGCTCATAACCTCGCACGATGCTGGAACTTGGGAAGACCAAAGCTTCCAGCAGGTCGCGTCGATTACGAACACGCCCAATGCTTGTCAGGTCGGGACCAAGTCGTCCGCCGCCGTAGCCAAGTTTGTGGCAACCGTTGCAGGCGGCTTTCTTGCTCATAAAGACTTCGTGGCCGCGGCGAACATCACCTTCGGGTAAGGTTGTCAGAAGTTTCTCCAGAGTTGCTGTTTGCTCTTCTTCGCTGGCGTTGAGCAGCTTCAGCAGAGCTTTGCCAGCCTCCTGAACAGATGTTGGATACTTGGTCAGAAGAGGCTTAATCAGATCTGGCCGGAGTCCTCGAACACCTTCAGCCTGCATCAACGCGGTGATAAGTTCAAGCCCCAATGATTCTGAACCACCCTTTTCAAAGGCTGGAAGCAGCTTAGGCAACTCCATTGGACCAACGGTTTTGACTGTTGAAACAAGTGACGTCAATTGAGGTTCCGACAGTGCGGAAGACGCGAGGCGGTTGGCGGCAATTGAACGCAGGTTCATGGGCAGGTCGGGACTTAAAGTTGTCGTCAGGAGCGCGAAAGTACTGTCGCTCAGGTTTAGTCCGCTGCCGGCGGCGTCGATGGCGTTGAGTCGCGTTTCATTTTCCAGGTCAGAGTCGGATGCAATCTTTGCCAAAGCATCGCGAAGGCCAGCATGCCCCTCTTTGGGCATGGGAAGATTCTGGGCGGCCGCGATCGCCAGCGGCAATGTTGCTTGATCGGCCGAGTTCAGCGTTTCAGCCAGTGCATCCAGCCATGAGGCGGGCGTGGCTGTCAGACCACTTGATGCCATCACCGCGAGAGACTGTTGGCGTGCAGCTTTGTTGCTCTTGTTGGTCAGCGTGGCCAGGAGCAACGTCTGAATAT
>CAIJTV010000184.1:0-17195 GCA_903823635.1 uncultured Planctomycetaceae bacterium | reverse complement strand
CTGACAGCATTGGATGACCAGCATCGCGATCTTCAAACCCCGGCCGCGTCCCAGTCACTCAGTCGATCGGTGGAGAAGGCTCACCAACTGCTTGGAGCTGCCGGTAAATTTCGTGATGTGTTCGACATGACTCGCGAACCTGCCGAAGTGCGAGATCGCTACGGTCGCCATTCGTTCGGCCAATCGCTGTTGCTGGCGCGACGACTGGACGAAGCGGGAATGCCCATTATTCAGGCGAACATGGGGACGATGAACAACTGGGATACGCACGGCGACAACTTTGGACAACTGAAGAACCGCTTGCTGCCGCCGTTCGATCAAGGCTTGTCGGCATTGCTTACGGATCTTGACGAACGCGGCTTGCTCGACACGACGCTCGTCGTGGCCGTGGGTGAATTTGGCCGTACGCCGCAGATCAATCCTGGCGGCGGACGCGATCACTGGTCTGGCGTGTTCTCTGCCGTCTTCGCCGGAGCTGGAGTTCGTGGAGGTCAGGTGATCGGGGCCAGCGATGATCAGGCGGCTTACCCGGCGACTCGTGGCTGGTATCCGGCTGATCTTGGAGCCACCATCTTCACCGCGCTGGGAATTGATCCGGAAACCACGATGACAGACCGTTTCGGTCGACCACATAAAATCAACGCCGGGCAGATCATTGCTCCGTTGTTTTCGTAGTGCGAGCTTTGTCAGCCACTCAAAGTGAACCCAATTTCCGGCGGAGGATGACAGCATCACCTCGGTGAGTTGTGGGCATTGTTCTTCGCCGATTCATCCGTTTAATACACAGTCTGACGTTCGAATTCAGCCAGATGATGATTGATAGGTCGGTCCATTCTTCGTGCGATTCCATGGTTCGGATTGCTCACGTATGATCGATAGGCTCCTCTACTCGCCACTTGTTCGCACGCAAAGTCCCATCACCGAATCTACAGAATCCTTCGTTGGTCGAAGTCCGGCCATGCTGGAGGTATTCAAGGCCATTGGACGAGTCACGGCGGAGAATGTGCCTGTGTTGATTCGGGGAGAAAGCAGTACCGGCAAGCAGCTTGTCGCCCGTGCGATTTATCGAATCACGACGTAAACAAACAAGGGCTCAGCCGAGTGCGACAACCGTCAGGAACGACGGCAGGAAAAATGTCTCGCCAACCAGTGTGGCTCCAGGATCTCCATAGTGAACCTATACCGGGCAGATCGCCAGTTGCGCTGCCAATGGACCAGGCATCAATTAGACTTGCCCTGCCGAATGATGATGCAAAGAGGGTCGCCTGATTCTGGTGACGCGACGGTGTCTCGCCCAGATCACTTCGGCCCCAACATCAGCCATAGGCCAACAGTCAACGAGGCGAGTGCCAGACCGGCAAGCATGGCACTCCAGAAACCAAGGCCAAGGCGATCGGCATACGCCAGTGGCAGAAAGAAGGGAAGCCCGAGGGGCACGAGTACCAGAGTCTCCTTCGCCATTTGCGAAAGACTTTTCAGATCATGCTCTTTCGACCATGACGCAGCAAACGCCAGAATGCTGACCAGTGGCAGCGTCAGCAGAAACGCGGCCAGTCGAGGTGACCGCCGCGACAATTCTGATACCGCAAAGATGATCGTGGCAGGGATAACGACTCGCAGGATCACGTTCATCATGGCCATACATTCTTCCAAACGTCAGGACTCTCCCAAATGCTCTGAGGCGTCCGGGAGAGTCCGAAGGCGAACATCTGTTGTTCGATGACTACTTGTGATCGTGAGCGTCGTGAGCTTCTTCTTTGAAATCACCGGTATACGGCGTTCCCTCAATTTCAGCACTCATGCTTCCCGCGTACTCCTGAACGATTCCCAGTTTCTCGTGCTTACCGACGAACCGTGATGAAAGCCCGTCAGTCTCGCCTTCGAGAGGTACCGGCAGAAGATCGATCTGCAGTTCCGGATCCCCAATCATCAGACTGATCTTGTCGGTTTTAATCGGTGCAGGTGATTTTTCGTCGCTGCCAAGAACATAAACAGTGGCTTCCTGTTTGTCGTGACTGACGGTGAATTCGACGTGATACTTGCCACCACCCCAGTCGGCGAGCGTTCCGTCATGGGGACCTGCTCCGTGGCCATGTGCGTGCTCGCCCTCACCTTCTGCGTGCTCGTGGCCATGTTCGGCGGTTGCTGAGGCCGTGTTGGACGATGCCGCAGTTTCCGGCGCCGCCGGTTCCTGACAACCAACGATAAAAGTCATCGCAACCAGAGCACAAAATGCAGACGACAGACTGCCAAATTTCTTCATGATCAACTCTCCCTTACATACAAGGCTTCGAACCGACTCCGGTCCGATTCAGTTAAATTTCGACAACGTCAACAAGGCGCTGCCTGCTTCGCCAAGACATCACGTCATGTAGGATGGAATAACAGTCGGACAGGAATGTCCAACCTACAGGCAATCACTTACTTCTCCTTCACCAAACTCATCCACCGCATCACTCATCTTCGCAAGCTTGACCGCATCCTGACCGCTGAAACGCCAGAATAATCCAGGATGAATCAGGAACTCACAGAACGTGGACGTTACCAGCCCACCGAGAATGACAGTGGCGACTGGATAAAGAATCTCGCGGCCGGGTTCCTGACCGCCAAGCACAAGCGGCACGAGGCCAATTCCTGCGGTCAGAGCTGTCATTAACACAGGTGCCAGACGTTCGAGGCTTCCTCGCACGACCATTTGCTCAGTAAAATCTTCGCCCTCTTCCTTCATCAGATGAAAGTAGTGGGTCACCAGCAGAATTCCGTTTCGAACGGCGATGCCGCCCAGCGAAATGAATCCTACCAGACTGGCAACGGTCAGCGTCTGCTGAGTGATCACCAATGCCAGCACTCCGCCGATGAATGCCGTCGGAAGTGCATTCAGGATCTGCAGTACCACACGAACCGAAGGAAACAGAATCATCAGTACGACAAACATTCCAATGACAGAGATTCCAGCCAGCACGACGATTGTGCGAGTCGCACTTTGCTGACTTTCAAACTGTCCGCCGTACTCGACAAAGTAGCCTTCCGGCATGGTCACGTTCATTTGAACTCGCTGCTGAATCTCTGCGACGGCACTCGCAAGGTCGCGGTCCTGAGTGTTGCAGCGAATCACGATCCGGCGGCGAGCGTTCTCGCGATTGACCGCGTTGGCTCCTGAACCTTCGCCGATATCAGCCAGTTCGCGAAGTTCGATTTGCCCGCGGTTGTTCGGCAGATCAATTCGCAGTCGTCCGATGTTGGCGTAATCCGTGCGATAACTTTCTTCGAGTCGTACCAGAAGATCGAATCGTCGCTGACCTTCCAGCACCTGTGAAACGACTTCGCCCTGCAATGCTGTCTGCACGACTTGCGCGACGTATGCTCTTGTAACACCATGAAAAGCGAGGTCATCCGGTCGCAGGCGGATATGCAGCTCCTCCGTCTGGCGAATTGGCTCGACGATTGGTGGCGTTACCCCGGGTACCGACTGAAGTGTCTGTTTGACCTGCTCCGAAAGTTGTTGCAACGTGTCGAGATCATCGCCGTGGATCTTGATCGCAATCTGAGCATACACGCCTGAAACCATGTGACTGATAAGATGCGCCAGAGGCTGCTCAACCTCCACATCCACTCCGGGAGCTTCTTCGCGGAGTTCGTCGAGGAACTTCTTAAGGATTTCTTCGCGATGAGCCTGAATGTCCGGGTTCATGCTGAGAATATACTCACCGGTATTCACGGGCGAAGCATGCTCGTCCATTTCTGCTCGGCCGGTTCGCCTCACAAAATGCAGAATCGGCCCGTCCGGGTTCTTGTCGGATTTCTGCATCTGCTGCAGCTTGCGATCGATGACTCCCGAGACCTGGTTTGAAGCATCCAGTGAAGAACCGGGCGGCAACGTCAGATTGATCTGCACGCTGCCTTCGTCGAATTGTGGAAGAAAGTTGCGCCCCAGTTGAGACAGTTCCCAGCCAGCATAAGCCACCATCAGCCACGTCAACGCCATCAAAGCAAGCGGGTGAGCGATGCTCAGGCGGATCAGATATCCGGCGGCCCATTTGAATAGTCGCAGTAGCACGCCATCATGTTCCGCGTGAGTCGCCTTTGACTGCGGCAGCAAATACCACGAAAGGACGGGCGTTACCGTCAGTGACACAATGAGTGATGCCAGAATCGAAACGATGTAGGCCACGCCGAGTGGAGCAAACAGCCGACCCTCCACGCCGGACAACGCAAAAAGTGGCAGGAAGACCAGAATTACGACAGCCGTGCCAAACACGATGGCACTGCGAATTTCTTTGCTCGCTTCATAGACGACGAGAAGGGAAGATTTTCGAATGCCGATTGGAGATTGCCGATCGGAGACTGGAGATTGAAGATCTGACGAACTGCCTTCCATTCGGCAATCGGCAATCTCCGGTCGACAATTATTCTCCTTCAGCCGACGAAAGATGTTTTCGACGTCAACAATCGCATCGTCGACGAGTTCTCCCATCGCCACGGCGATGCCACCCAGTGTCATGACATTGATGGAGAGATGCGTTCCTGTGATGTATCCCCAAATTCGAAACACCAGAGTCGTGATGACAAGCGACAAGGGGATCGCGGTGAGCGTAATAAAGGTTGTGCGGAAATTGAGCAGGAACAGAAACAGGATGATGACAACCAGGACAGCTCCAATCACAAGGGCTTCGCCCACATTGAAGATGCCGCGATCGATGAAGTTCTTCAGGCGGAACAGTTCGGAGTTGATCACTATGTCGGCGGGAAGCGATGCTTCCGCCTCCACGAATGCCTTTTCGAGGCTGTCCGTCAGCGAACGAGTATCCACGTGTGGCTGTTTGATGACCGTGAAGACAACTCCCGGATGGCCATTCACGCTGCCATCGCCACGCTTGAACTGTGGCCCTTCAACCACCTGTGCGACCTGACCGAGCAATACGGAGCGTTCAGGATGGTTCATCACAGGAATCTTCCGCAAGTCTTCAAGAACGCGCCAGGCATCCGGACCGAGTCGCCCCAGCACGCGAATAGGACGTTCTGTTTCTCCGTGAACCGCGAATCCACCGCTTGCATTGATGTTGCTCTGCCTGAGCGCTTCTTCCACTTCCTGCAGAGTTACGTCGTACTCAATGAGGGCCGCTGGATCGATCAAAACCTGGTACTGTTTCTTGTCGCCGCCCAGCAAAAACGCTTCTGCGACGCCCGTGACTTTCAGAATTCGTGGCCGGACAACCCAGTCGGCCGTCGTTCGCAGAGCCATCTGGCGAGACGCCGCAGAGGGGAACTCAACCTCATGTGGCTTGCCATTGATCGTAATCGTAGCCACTCGATCCCGTTCAGTACCATGCACGTCGCTCGATCGCTCTGTCGCATGCCAGTCAACTCGCTCAATGGCCACAGATGTCCATGAACTAACCTTGTGACGATCTGTCGGCTTCCAGGCAAAAACCTGAGGCTGTTGCGTGACGCCGTCTTTGTCCGTGGGGTCAGCGACAACCAATTCAGCCATCAGGTCGGTTTGCTCAATCGGAAACAGTTCACCGCCGGTCGGTCCTTGTTGTCGGTAAAGACCCGCAACCACGATCTGCCCCATGATCGACGCAGGTGGCGTCATCTGCGGCAGAATGCCCTCGGGAAGAACGCTCCCCAGTGTGGTGAGTCGTTCCTGAACTGTTTGCCGAGCCGCCCGAATATCCGTGTTCCAGTCGAACTCGATATAGATCACGTTCAGTCCGGCTGTCGATTGACTACGGACAGCCTGTACCCCGCTGGCACCCAGCAGGGCAATTTCGATGGGCTGCGTAACAAGCGTCTCGACTTCTTCCGTCGCGAGTCCCGGACATTCCGTGATGATGATCACGCGTGGCCGGTCGAGATCCGGAAAGACATCAATCGGCATCTGAGTGGCCAGATACGATCCATACACCATCAGCGCCATGCTGATGACAAGAACCAGCATGCGATATCGAAGTGCAAAACGGATGACGGAATTTAGCATTGAAGATTGCCGATTGGAGATTGGCGATTGGAAAACAGTTAGGGGCGGCTTTGGGCGGATTTTCGAGACGCGACCATGATGGCTGTAAGCTGATTGGCTTCGTCGAGGAGCGGGTTCACTTTGGGTTCGGGCAAGAGGGCCCCTTCGATGATCAGCTCCAGCCAATAGCAGCATTCATCTGCTTCTTCGACGACAATTTGCAGCTTCGCTATGAATTCCGCCTTCGATCGACCTCGACAGGCCGCTCGATAATTGGCTCCCACAGATGTCGCACTTCGAACGAGCTGCGCCCCAATGGTCTTTCCAACAGCGTCCACTGGTAAAGCCACCACCAGTTTCATAGCCCGCAACGCAAATTGCTTCGTCCGACTCTTCAATTCAACGTTGTCCATCGCTCAATCTCCATCTCATCTTTGCTCTTTCCAATCTTCGATCGGCAATCTCCAATCGGCAATTCTCAATGGGCCGCATGCACCGTTCCATCGGCATGCACATGAACGTCCGCACGAATACCGCTGGCCGCCTGAGCCTTCAGGACTCGATTCAGTGAAGCCGCTGCGCTTTGTGCCAGATACAGCCCGGCTTTCACGCTGCCGTCATTGGCCAGCACAGTCTGGAGTCGGTCTTCGTGAAGCACGTGCACGGGGAGTCGATTGAACAAATCACCATTCTGCTGAAATACGTAGGCCTCCGGTCCCTCGCGCACGATGGCTGCGGATGGCAGGACAAGCACATTCTTTAATTCTTCGACGGGCACCTGCAGCCGCACACGCTGGCCCGGGCGAAACCGCCAGACAATGAACGTCTGGTTGTCTTTGTCGTACGCTCGCGACTGATTCAAGAGCGGAATGAAGAAGTTGAACGTTCGAGTTTCGGAGTTGACGGCATTCGCGAGGTGCCTGATCTCAAGTGTTTGATCAAATGCAGGCCAGTCGACCTGATCATCCTCTGCAAAGCTGCATCGAATTGGCCAGTTGTTTTCAGCGGCCTTCGCCAGAAACGAGGCCTCTCGCTTAAACGCATGACCTTCAATGAACAAGGCGTGGTGATTGGCCAATGTCGACAGCAGTTGACCAGCCTGAACCTGCTGACCCAATTCGACGTTTAACTCCTGCACCTCATAGGCCAGTCCATCGACATTGCTTCCTGTGGCGTGAAACACCACAGGCTGAATCTCAGACGAATTCTTCTTGTGATCCATCACAGCAGGAGCGACAACTTCAATCGTTGAAACGAACGTTCCGTCGGCAACACTCCTGATCTGCTCAGGATTCAGGCCACGTGTGAGCAGATCCTGTTGATACGACTGAATCAAGGCCTTCTGTCGTCGAAGTTGATTGTCGAGCTCAATGAGCCGAGATTCAGGCACTCCGCCTGATTTCACGAGACCTTCAAGCCTCGCGTGTTGCTCAGTAATAAGCTGAATTTCCCGAGTCGCCTTGAATAGTTCTGACTGAGTATTCTGCAGGTACTCACTGAAGAGTCGCAGAGTAAAGAGACGATCCCCCGGCTTCACAGTGTCGCCAGGAAACGCATGAACCTCCGTGACGACTCCGACCGCTGGCGACGTGACACCTCGATCCGAATAGCCCGGCCGATCCACGATCTCACCCGGCACTTCGATCGTTCGCCAGTAGGCCTGTGGCTTAGTCGGCCGTGAAACCAGCCCGAGGTTCTTTCGGGCCTGCTCGCTCATCTTAAGCGTTTTCGCTTCCTGAATCGGCGGAACAGCCTGCTCCTTCTGAGCCTGCGTAACGCTCTTCTGCTTTAGCGGTTTCGACCATGAATCACGAGTCTGATACGCGGCGATTCCCACAAGGACAAGAACGCCAAAAACGGAGAATGATTTTGCGAGGCGCATGTGTACACCTTGAGACAGAACAGGAGGCGAGCAGATTGTTCGCGGCGGTTAAGCGGCCAGTTGTCAATTAACCGGAAACACGCTCAGCTGGAAGATGAGAGCTTGATCTAGATAAAAGCCTTGCCGGAATCGGTAACGTGAGCGGCAGCACTGCCGTGGCAAAACAAGCTGCCTCTCAAGGCCTAACAGCGTATCGAAAGATCGCGCAAGTACAAAGGGGTGCGCGCATTGCTCCATTGACGAGGCGCATCAGGCCGACCGTCAAGAGCAGAGAAGGCTTCTGGTTGAACAAATCCGACGCTACAGACAGCCAGTTCCAGCAACATGAAATCCAGTGTCTCGGCAGCACTGGAACGTTGGATCATCGACACGACAGAATCTGCACAGTAGCAGGCGTCGGAATCGTGCCACGGACATGGAACCCGCGTTACTGCAGGCAACACCGGTGCCTCATCATGATGGTGATCTGCAGAATCTTCATGGGATCCATGAGAATGCGAGCCGTGCACATGAAAGTGTGGGCGCCCGGAATGCGATTCTGAGTGACTCAACGCCATTCCGACATGCGCATGAACTACGCACAGACCCTGAGAGGTCAGAATCATCACGATCAGGGCGATGGACAAAAAGCGACGCATGCAATCTCTCAGAAAACTTCACGATCCCTCTTCCATGGTAGGTTGCAGAGCTTTGCTTGCCAAGTGCCTTTGTCGAATCGCTCAGATGCGACCACTGCCCCTCCCCTTTCCCATCACGTTTATCGCAAAGGAATCTGAGCCGGCTAGAGCAGATCCTTCAAATGGAAATGATGCTTGCCAAGTTTTCCGCCGTAGTTGCCCGCGGTGATACGAAGAACATTCTTCGACGCTGCCGCCGCATGGAGCCCACGTTTCATTGCGGACTGCACGGCTTCAAAGGAGAGACCATCGATCACGATTTCATAAACCGCCTGACAATCCTTTGGCAACTCAGTCTTTGTGACGCCTCGCAATGTTGGGCAATAGGCATCGTTTGTGCTGGCTTTCAACTTGGGATAGCGAGACCCCACTTTGCTGCCCGAACGAACAATCCCGCCAGGAAACGGCAACGCGACATCAGTGCCTTTTCCAATTGCTTCGACGGCCGCTTCAGTTGCCAGCAACGCTGATGACGAATCTGTACCGCAGATCAGTAAGTTGCCACCGGCGACTCCGGTTACTGTTCCGAAATAATCCTCGCAGACGAACTCACCGTCCATCGTCGGAATACGCCAGAAACGTCGATGATCAAACTTCTTGGCAACCTGAAAACCGTCGCCGAAGTAGCGAATAGCGCCTCCGATGCGGATCTGTTTTTCCTTTGGACAATCCAGAAGGCCGTTGTAACAGGCTGTGGTTGGGCAAGTCAGAATACACTGGCCCACGCGTCCCTGCAGTGCTTTCCCAAGGGCTTCGGTGCCGAAGCCAAAGACCAGGACAGAAACACCCGGACGCATGTCCGGAGTTTCCTCAGCCGTGAGCGTTCGCTCAATAGCCGCTTCCACATCACAGGCGATCACACTGGTTGCATTGCCACACAACACAGTCGCGCCGGTGACGGCCCACTTGAGACTGTCGGCGGTAATGATCAACCGAGCGGCCTTGATGGGAAAGGCTTCTGCAAACGTATCGATAATCTCGACGCCATGCAGTTGCAAAGATGCTGCTGAAACCTCAGACATTAATCACACTCTTTGTTGACAGTCTCTTCGTTGACAGTTGCGGTGGGCCGGCGCTCCGCTGGTCCCACCCTACTAAACACACACGGCACGGCTTGAACTGGCCCAATGCAGAAATCTGGCATCAGGAACTGAGCAAAATCACTTCGTCGGGATCACACACGATTCACTGAGATAGCTCAGATCTACCGGGTAGTTTCTCCACTGAATCGAATAGTACTTTTCGAACCATTCCTTAATGTCCGGTTCGACTTCAATATCGTAGTTGGGACTGACGTGCAGAGTTTTCCCGATCAGAGTTTTGCGGATCTCTCCCTGTTCGACAAGTACCTCGCCGGATTTGATCACCACGCGCGGCATTTCGAACATGATCTCTTTGTTTTCATGCGGCGTATAAATCGTAATATCGGCATCTGCGCCAGGACCAAGATGACCTTTGTCTTTCAGTCCCAGAATCCGCGCGGGGCCTGCTCGCGTAATAATTGCGATCTCGTTCAGCGTATACTGTCGTTCGATATCCCACAGTGATGATCGCTGCAGAATTTCGGGCGGACATGTCTTCAGCACGTCGCGACGATAAGTGCGATCCATCAGAAAACGAATAATCTGAGGATAAGCCAGGAACGATCCGCCGTTCGGATGATCAGTACTCATGACGACTCGCCAGGGATCATTCACCAGCAGGTACCATTCGAGCCCGATCGCCCACTGCAGAGAATGCACCAGGGACTTATTGCGATACTTGATCGGAGTAATTCCACAGCCGGATTCCATCTCCGTGTCACTGCTGAACCATTTGCCACCGTAGACCTTCGACAGAAAATATCCCAGCGGCCCGTCGCCCGTCATACTGGTCGTCTCTCCAAACAGCACCTGGCCGACGTCGACCGTGATATTCGGATGAGAATTCACATAATCGACCAGCGGCAGCACTTTGCTGTTGAAGGTATTCTCGTCGCCGTTCCCGCCGCCATAGCTGTGAAACTGAATGTGAGTTATATGACCACGACGCCCTTCGAGAGCTCGCATCGTTTCCAGAGTCGTTTCCCAGTTGCCTGGCATCCCCAGATTATTGCAGTGAATATGCACCGGGTGAGGCAGTCCCAGTTCAGCCGCAGCCTGAGCGACTCCACTAATAATCTGACGCGGCGTCACATGGAAATGATCAATATCCGAATCCAGCCCGCTGACATTTCCGGCCTGCTTCGACTTCCAGACTTCCACACCGCCGGGATTCACCAGCTTCGGAGCAAACCCTTTGCTGGCGGCCAACAACCAGCCGATAAAGGCTTTTAACTTCTGTGGTTCATTGCGCTGGAGGGATTGCATCACGTAGTGATTATTCCCCATCAGAACATAGAAACCCTTGTCGAGGCACGGCGTGTCTTCAAATTCCTCGTGAGCGTGGCGAGCTCCCAACGGAGGAACAGCCGCATCGAACGCTGTCGTATACCCCAGAGCGGCGTATTTGTAGCCGGTCGCGAATGTGCTGGGCACGCTTCCCATCGTGCCGCTGTGGGTGACATTCGTACGCGGCATCTGTTCGCCGCGACGCTTTTCCTCAGGCCTCATTTTGCGAGCGACATTCACCTTAGGCCCGGCAATATGGCAATGCATATCAATGCCGCCGGGCATGACGACCAATCCGGCCGCATCAATCGTGCGTGAAGGACGGATCGTGGAATCGGTTGGTGCTTCGACGATGCGACCGTTCAGGACCCAAAGATCACGAACTTCGCCATCGATACCATTGGCGGGATCATACACCGTTCCCTGTGAGATCTTGATGTAGTCGGGTGATGTCATTGGCCGTGCGCTTAAGAGAACTTATGGGGAGCGGGGCTGGAGTCAAAGCACTCCAGAGCGGTCGGAGGAACAACGGTCACATGAGCTGTTGTAAACTTCAAACTAACCCGTCACACCGTTGATCAGTTTCACTCGTTCTTCAATCGCGGTCAGAACGTCGTAATCACTCGGATGGGGAGAAGGAAACGCCGGTCGAAGCGGAATTGGCACGTCATCCATGCGATACACCGTTCCTCCCGTATTAATTCCGTATGTGGCCACCGTAAATGCCACCGCCGCCGCGCGAGTCGTCGGAGTTTCTTTCGTGTCGAGCGCGATGTACGGGATCGTTGCCAGATGTTCTCGAGCAGGCTGAGAAAAATTGGCCATCGGATCGCAGGCTATCATCATCCCGCAGTCAGCTTCATGATTCGCCAGAGTATCCGACGTCGTATACTCCCCGGGATTAAATCGCGGGTATCCGCGAGCATGATTCACTCCAAACGGATATCCCGTGCGCCACGAGACGACATTGTCCGCACCAGAAACGTTGCCGTGGCCACGATTGGCTTTGGCGACGAACCGCGTATGAGCATTCATGTCGCGCGTCAGAGCCAGCAATGCTTCTGTGTTGGCATGCTTGCCGCGAGTCATCGTCAGGCCCATCCCAAAGAAGATGACGCCAAACTTACAGGCCTTCATGCGGTCCATCAAATCCTGCCACACGGAGAACTCAACGCCCGTTTCTCGCTGCACAACTTCCGGATCGAGCTCAATTCCTTTCGCCATCGCTCGCAATGTCCACAGTGCCTCGAAGTCACGTTTGGGTTTGATCTGAATAAAGATGTCAGCCGCCTTCGCGCTTTTCGTCTTGCGGACATCAATGATCACACAAGTTCGATCCTTGCGACCATTCGGAACAAACATGCCTTTGGGCATCAGGCTATAGCGAGTGAAATGGCGAGGATGACTTTCCGCCGGATTCGCGCCCCAGAAGATAATCATATCACCGCGATTGGTAACTTCGCCCAGAGAACAGGTGACTTCACCAACTCCCTGGAACGCCATGCCGGAAGGACCGTGACAGACACTGGTTGTCGTGTCGATCGTGCCATTGATCCAGTCCGCAATACTCACCGCGACGCGCTGTGCTTCGCAGGGAGAATCGCTGAGACCATAAATGATCGGATTCTTACCGTTCGTCAGAATCTGAGCGGCGCGGTCATAGCCTTCTTCGAGCGTCGCGGGGCGCCCTTCAATTGTGCAACTGGGCCGATCTTCAACGCTATGATTCAGAAACCACGCTTTGCCAAGAACGCAGGCTCGTTTCGCTTCGATAATGTGATCATCTTTAACTGACAGATCGATATCGTCGCACACACAACCGCAGAAGGTACAGGTGGCATCCTGAATAACTTTCAGCTCTCCGGGGGCGCCGCGAGTTGGTGCATGCACTTGCGTTGAGGCACTTGTCATGAATCACTCTTTCAAAATGCAACAGCTTCGATTTTCACAGGCAACCAGCAATCCGCAGCCATAATCTACCGCGATGACATGGAAACCACCACATCCAACGCGGAAATGATGGCGCAGAGATTGCTCGCTTCACGGAGGATTGCCGGAAGCAGGCAACAACGGGCCACAGGATATTGTGGTCGCTTGGGGGAAAGAGTCCTGGGCACGGCAGAAAGTGCCGCTGAGGTTCTCCGATGATGACGGATTTTCCGTGGATTCCTAAGGAGACGGCCATCAACGTAGACTCGACTTTCGAACTCTGTTAACTTCCGACCTCCCGGCGTCGAAGCCTTTAAATGGCGAGATCGTTGGTGATCACCGCGGCGAACACAATGAGGTGTTCAGCAGGCGGTCTTGAAGCGATTGAGCGGTCGCTTAAAGCTGAAGAAGGTTGACCCCTGATCAGGATCCGGGCGCGTGAAGTTTTTGGCGTTCTCATCGGCATGGAGGCCGCAATGGGATTGAAGCGAACAAATCAACAACCAGCAGCAAATGCGACGGCCCCGGTTCCGGATGCCATGCGAACTCAAATTCGCTGGCTCATTCGTCGGGATATGGATGAAGTATTATCCATCGAACGCGGCAGCTTTCAGTTTCCCTGGACCGAGGAAGAGTTTCTTTGCTGCCTGCGTCAACGCAACTGCATCGGAACTGTCGCCGAGCTGGATCACAAGATTGTTGGGTTCATGATTTATGAACTCCACAAGTCCATGCTGCGAATCCTGAACTTTGCGGTCGCACCGGAAGTACGTCGCGGCGGTATCGGTCGCCAGATGGTTCAGCGACTTGTCGACAAGTTGTCGCAGCAGCGTCGTCGCGAGATTGTTCTGGAAGTTCGTGAAACGAATGTTCCTGCACAACTATTCTTTGGCAACAACGGATTCCGCGCCGTGACGGTTCTGCGAAAGCATTACGACGACACCTGCGAAGATGCGTACTACATGCGATACTGCCTGACGGAAGATTCGACGATTCCGTTCATTCCTCACAACCGCATTTCGGAATACGACGCCGCCTAAACAGCGCTGTCTATCTTTGATGATTCCTGATCCTGCCGAACACTCGGCAGGATTTTTTATGCGCGCGAGTGCGCCTCAGCCGGACGCCAATGCGTGCTGGCTGACGGTCGTTGGCCGGGGTGCATTGCTGAGGACAGCAATGACCAGTGAGCAGAACCGGGGATGATTCCATCGGTCCCTCACGAACTTCCAGAGCCGCCAGATCATTCACGGCAATACGCTGAGTATTAATCACAACTCGATGACGTTGTCCGGACGGCGATTTCAGAATCGATGTCAAAACGCTGTCGCCAGACATCACCGTCTCTACGTCCCAGTCTTTGTAGCGACGAGCGAACGTTGTGATTTCTCGCATCAGATCTCGAAAACCAGACTCGAAACCGTCCTTCTGTCGCCACACTTCCGGATTGTGATCAAAGAACGAAACAGTTTCAGAACCTGAGAGCATCGCCTGATAAGTCATGACTCGCAGCTCATCGATTTCCGGCAGTTGATTCTTTGGCGGCAGGATCCATGTCTGCAGAATCACCGCCAGAGGAAGACTGCGCCCCGCAAGTTCCATCGGACGCTGTGTTCGACGAATCATGAAATACACATCATCAAGAGGACCCTCGCCCAGATCCGGATAAGGCATGATTCGCATCACATCGGCGGCTTCGTAAAGGAACGAGAAGTATTCGTAATGCTGGTCAGTCCATTCGGCCAGCGGTCCCCAGTGGGAGATTTCAAGGCGAGTTTCCGGGAAGTCTTTCTGGAACTGCGGCCGCAGCTTTTCATAGACGTCAATGTAGTAACCAAACGGAGTGTCCGGTGAATTCCTCTCTGGCTCATCCATGATGCTGAAGCCAATCAGCAAAGATCGATCAACCTGCTTTGCTCGCTCAACAGCCGCCGTGATTTCTTCCGGCTTTGTCTCCTGGTTCCACCAATGTGCCAGAACAAAGGGCAGACCGACGTCCGTTGCCGCCTGATGGAGATTGGGGCGATCCAGCATCACCTGCGTGAATCCCATCTCCTTGAGTTCTTTGACGGCCTCCTCCGTGCGTGGGCTGTACATTTCAAAGCGCTGAGCAACTTTCGTTCTGACCGGCACACCCACGAACGGCGCATTGGCCGCGCGACGAACCTGAACGGGATCTGTGATGACCGGTGCGGCTTCCGGAGTCTCCGCTGGCTGCGTTGGTGAAGGGATCTCATCGGCAAAAAGCAGAGACGCAGATCCTGCGAGTATTATCTGTAGCCCGATGGTCATTAAACCGCGATGGAACATGAGCCAACTTTCTGATCAAAAGGAACGCCGACGCCTGCGGCTTGCCGTTAAACGATTCCATCAACGGACTATATGGATAAAGGCAAAGCGACAGAATTAACGACGTCCCACGCGACCGTTTTCAGCCACCCTTGATCTCTTCCCAAAGTTCTTCGAAAGCAGATGAGAACGCGGCGACCAGTTTTTTATCGTCGGTGATAACAAAGTTCTCTTCGTTACTCTCCGCAGCACCGCGAGTCCAGTTGTAACTGCCATTCAGCAGCAAGCTCCTGTCAGCGATCGCGAACTTATGGTGCATATGATATGGGGTCCGGTCGACTCGCAACTGTACGCCGGCCTGCAGAAATCGATCGGCATCAGACCCCAGGTCGGCTGCTTTGTCGTTGTCGGTGATGATTCGAATTTTAACTCCGCGTGCATGGGCTTCCAGAACAGCCGAAGTGAGTCGGTCGTCGGTGATCGTGAACACACAAATGTCGACCGTACTTTTCGCCTGAGCCAGGAAGGAGCGGATTCTCCCCGGGCAGTCCGCCTTTGGACTGAACCATGCTTCCACGGTTTCGCTCAACTTCGCATCATCGAAGCGTTCCAGCAACCGCATCATGTCTTCCAGCCATCGCAGAATCTCGCTCATGTTGTGCGCGTTGATTGCGGTTTCTGCCTGACGAAAGAACTGGCTTCGCAGAACGGAGATTTCCGCCGCGTCAGGAAGTCCCGCAGCCAGCTGTTCTGCCAGGGTCGCCTTTTCTGCTCGCGACAAAGGCTGCAAGGTGAATGATTGAGAGATCAGGGCCTGCATTTGTTGTGGTGTCATGAAGAAGAGTCCAGGATAAACGAATATTGAGCAGTGCAGCCTCAATCGAGAGAAGCTCACGTTGTAATTTGATTGTGGCGTCGGTGTCGCGGCCAGAGAATAATGCAACACGAAACCGTTCTCCATCTGTGCCAGATGAATAACAGATCGTGTTAACAGCCCGGCTTAATAGCATGAGAAGAAAGGTGGCGGATCCGCAGTCCTCTGTCAAAGCAGGCGTGGCGTTTTCAAGCGCAGACCGATGGTCCGCTTGGAATTACAACTATCAACCACGAGGGTGACACTGCTTGTGAATCGCCTTGAGGCGGCTGTGTTCAACGTGCGTGTAGACCTGAGTCGTCCGGATACTGGAGTGGCCCAGCATTTCCTGCAACGCTCGAATGTCTGCGCCGCCGGCGAGAAGATGCGTCGCAAAACTATGACGCAATGTGTGAGGACTCACTTCAGTTCCACAGCCGACTCGACTGGCATAACGCTGCACCAGCGACCAGACAGATTCGCGATTCAGCGGTCGGCCGCTGCGAGTCAGAAACAGATAGCCGGGATCATTTCCGGCAACAACCACCAGGTCCGGGCGTTCCAGTTCGAGATACTTTCTGATCGCATCTGAAGCGACCGGATTTAGCGAGACGATCCGTTGTTTATTCCCTTTGCCGGTGCAGAGACAGTAGTTCTCCTCCAGATGAATATCCTGCAAACGCATACCAACGACTTCTGAAACTCGACAGCCCGTGGCGTACATCACCGCCAATAAAGCGCGGTCTCGACGGTAATAGCGGTCCTCTGATCCCAGCGGCGCGACTAAAAGTGCGTCGACCATGTCGGGGCTTAGCACCTTGGGCAATCGTTCCCACAGTTTTGGAGAACTCACCAAGTCGACGGTACTCTCGGCGACGATTCCTTCCAGCATCAGATAACGGAAGAACATGCGAATCGCGACAAGGTTTCGACCAATGCTGCTGGCGGCCAGATTCAGCGTCTGCAAAAACTCGAGGAACGAGGTGATCGTGGGGACGCCAATGTCGTGTACGCCAACCTTGGCGTGATCTCTGTTCCAGCCGAAGAATCGATCGAGATCGCGTCTGTAGGCGTCAATCGTATTCTTCGCCATGCCGCATTCGGCATCCAGATAACTCAGGAAGCTATTCTGCCATGAAGCCGGGTCTCGATATGTTGAGACTGCGAAGGTTCGCCCTTCCGGAGGTCGCTTGCGGCGGGTCATCAAGGCGTCCTGTTTCAAGCAGCGCGACGAGAT
>CAIJTV010000183.1:0-4108 GCA_903823635.1 uncultured Planctomycetaceae bacterium | reverse complement strand
GCGCCAGCAAAAAAGGCTGCCGGAAAATCTGCTGCAAAGGCAAAGAGCAGCAGTGTTAAGAAAAGCAGCGGTGTCAAAGCGAAGAAGGGCAAAAAGAAGTAGCTCTTTGCGGCTGACGTTCCTGCTGGGGGAAACATGTTATTCCGGATGCGTTCTTGCTTGGCCGATAAATGGCCGAGTTCTAAACATCCCATGTTGACGACGACGCTGCGTTCTACTTTTCACCCGGGTGTACTCGACCGTCTTCCATGTTGATGATGCGATCGGCCACGTCCAGAATTCGTGGGTCGTGAGTCACCATCAGGATCGGACAGCCTCGCCCACGAGCAAGCTCCTGCAGCAGGTTGACTACGTCGCGGCCTGATTGACTGTCCAATGCGGCTGTGGGCTCATCCGCCAGAATGAGTTTCGGATTGGCCGCAAGTGCTCGCGCGATGGCGACTCGTTGTTTTTGCCCGCCGGAAAGCCGAGCCGGGTAATAGTCGAGACGATGCCCGAGGCCGACGCTGGTCAGCAGTTCAACAGTCAGTCGTGACGCATCATCAGGGTTGACTTCCGGATGCAGATGAAACATGAGCTGCACGTTCTGTCGAGCCGTCAGGAATGGCAGCAGGTTATGCTGCTGAAAGATGAACCCGATATCGCGCCGAACTTCGACCAGTTCTTCCAGGCTGGCATCGTGCAGATGATGGCTCAGGACATCCAACTCGCCGTCGCGAACTTTTCTCAACGCTCCGATGAGAGTTAGCAGAGTTGTCTTGCCGCTGCCGCTGGGGCCGGTCAGCAGAACGATCTCCCCGGTTCCTACTTCCATGTTAATGTCAAACAGAATCTGCTTCTGCAGGTCTCCTTCGCCGAACGCGAAGTTCACGTGCCGCGCAGAGATCGCAGGAGTCGCTTTCGCCATGGCGATTCCCGTTTTAGCCGTCGAATTTTGAGCGTCATCAACCATTGTCGGTTCGAGTCTTCGAAATTGGATAACTCTGCTAGAACACATCCGCTGGATCTGCCGTGCGGACCTTGCGAATTGCAATCATCGCCGACAATCCACACATCACGATCGTCAGTACAAACACAAATATGGCTCTCTCCACGGTCATCGAGAATTGCATCTGAATCGCTTTCGTGGCAACTCGATACAATCCCAGAGCCAACACAAATCCCGGCAGGTAACCCAGCAACGCCAGAATCACTGATTGGCTCAACACCACCTGCAGCAAGTAACGATCGCTGAATCCCATCGCTTTCATTGTGGCGTACTGCGGCAGATGATTAGTGACCTCGGTGTACAGAATCTGATACACCACGACGAACCCGATGAAGAATCCGACGGCTGCTCCCATGCCGAAGATAAAGTCAATCGGTGCGTTCTCGCGAATGAAGACGACTTCTGCGGCGACCAGTTCCTCGCGAGTCAGGACTTTGGCTTCCGTGCCGACATACTGTCGCAATGAGGCTCGCACAGCCTGAGTATCAGCTCCGGGACGAAGACGGATCAGACCCAGATCCACGGAGCCAGGCTTGCGGTCCGGGAATAGCCGCAAAAAATTGACGTGCGATGTGAACAGATTACCGTCCGTGTTGATCGAAATGCCCACGTCGATCGAATCGATCAATCGCACTTTCCGCAGATTGACTTCGACATCGATCGAGTCATTCTCCGCCAGATACTGCTTTATCGGGCCATAGTTTGTTCGGCTCATCCCGTCGTAGAGCAGTCGATCAATATCGTTGAGTTCCTCTGTAAATCGCTCGATCCCAGGTAACTTCATCATGCCCGCATTGGGGTCGACACCATACAGGCTGACAGGAAACTCCAGTTTGTTCCACGGGTTTCGCAGCCGCCCCTGCCCCATGTACATCTCCGAAATGGCTAAGACATCGGGGTCCGAGCCGACGCGGTAAAGCAACCGCCGCGGAAACTGAGCGGACGCAAAAATTGTCTTGGTCCGAGGACTGACGATCACCAGATCGGCTGTAACTCGCCGAGCCACAGCGACACTGTTATCCATGGCGCCCTGGCGAATTCCCAACTGCACCAGCATCAGCATCACAGCCACAACAACGCCAGCCGCGGCAACCGCAAGTTTGACCTTGTTGTATGTGAGCTGGCACCATGCCACAAAGAACGCGGAGAACATAAAGTTTATCTCGCTGACTGATGGCTGATGGCCTGCACTGATCCACCAGCAGCATCGGTTTGCTGCGAGTCCGCAATGTTCAGCAGAATCGTGATTTCGACACGAGCGTTCGAAAGTCGAGTGACGGACTCAATCTGATCAGAATTCAGATCAATTCTCACTTCGACAACTCTCGCGTCGGTGTCGCTGACGGGATCATTGGTCAGCACAACTTTGCGAGAAACCAGGTTCCCGATCTCAACGACCTTCCCGTCGATCTGATGACCTGACGAATCAATATTGATCCTCGCCGCCATCCCCAAATGGACCAGCGATACATCCGCTTCGAACACTTCCGCCACGGCCTGCATTCGCAGCACATTTCCCAGTTCGAGCACTCCGCGGTCGTTCAGCTTCTCCCCGGGATGAGTATGGATCTTCAAAATTCGACCAGCCGCCGGAGCAACAACGACCGATGCGTCCGCGTCCGCCTGGGCCCGCGCGACAGAAGCCCTCGCTCCCGCGATCTCCTTCTCCGCCACGGCCACATCGACGTTTCGAATCTCTTTAAGACTTTCCAGCGTTCCCGCGGCTCGACGCTGTTCGAGCAGTAGTCGATCAAACTCCCATTGCCGCTGATCAACTAACTCGATGGAGATCGCTTGTTTGGCATGCAGCTCTTTGGCTCTGTTCAAATCCCGAGCCGCCACTTTCGACTGGGATTCCGCCATGTTGACCGCCGCTTGCTGGGCTTCAATGTCTCCTGCTTTCGCGCCGGCTTTGATTTGTTGCAGGCGAGCTTCCGCGGTGGCCAACCGAGCCTGGGCCTCGTCCAAAGCCGCCATGCGTCGCGCTTGGTTATCGAGTATTGCCAGCGTTGCACCGGCATCCACGTCGTCACCTTCCTTCACTAGCAGTCGTTCAATCACCGCGCCTTCGTTGCCGGAGCTGGGAGACAATTGCAGAATCGTACCGGCCGGTTCAAGTCGTCCCAGCGAATGCACCTGAACTCGCTTCGCAGGCTTCAGTGATTCTACGGCAGCCCTCGCCGCCACGGTTTGGGCCTGGACATGTTGATAATAAAACCAACCGCCGACACTGCCACCGACGAGCAGAAGTGTCATCAGGAGGCGAAGTCGACCGCGAGTTGTCTTTCGAGGAGAAGGATTGCTCATTGCTGCACCTCCGGAACAGCAATGCGTTCTGTTACGATCTCGTCTGCTGAGGAGGACAACTGCATCTGAGCTGCGATACGTACCCGAAGGCTCTCCGCGACCTTATGAATCAGCGGATCGTCAGGGCCGATCAGGCCCATAAATTGCCACAGCAATAAACCATCGATCGTCAGCCACACCAGCAATTGCTCCATCCCATCTCGTGGATCACTCAGACAGCGGTTCCTCATCCGAATCGCCAGGTCTCTTAAAGGTTGCATCGCGCCGGGACTTGTCACAGCGCCGGCCAGAGTGGCCACGAAGAATCGAGCCAGCACATCGGCGTCAACGTCGTTGGGTTTTGATTCTGCTGGCGACTGCGGAAACAGGCAGTCCAGCATGCAGCGGGCCCATCGCATGCGAGGCTCCGGGTCATCGATGACTCGCCGCATCAGCATCGTTTCGCACTGCTGACTGAAGTATTCTAACACCCCCCGGATGAGTTCATCCTTGCTGGGGAAATGGTACATCACACCGCCTTTTGTGATGCCTGTTTCACGAGCGACGTTCTCGAGTGTCATTGCCAGCAGCCCGTCTCGGCTGGCGATCCGGATTGCGGCTTCGCAGATTTTGTCTTTAGTCACGGCGGTCATCGCTTTTGGCCAGGAAACTTCTTGGTTTTTTTTACTGTACCGTGCGGATTGTTCGCCGTTAACAGCAATTGATTTGGGAAAATTGCTTTTTGTGCCGCGAGAATGGCCGTCCCGTTGACAGAAGTTGACGCATGTTCCCTATCAGGGAAAGGGTTAGTTGTTTGAACCAAAAAACGTAAAG